>JAFZMK010000034.1 GCA_017553285.1 Rhodocyclaceae bacterium | reverse complement strand
GCGCGCGCCGCACAGCTTCCCGCCGCGCCCGCCCTGTATTTGCAGCCGGTGCAGGAACTGACCATCGACACGCGCAACGGCCCCATGCCCTACCAATTCACGCTGCAAGCGGCGGATGCGGAAACTCTGCAACGCGGCACGCAGGCATTGGTCGCCGCCCTGCGCCCCTTGCCGCAATTTGCCGACCTGATGGACGACCTGCAAACCGACGGTCTGCAAGCGTGGGTGGAAGTCGACCGCGATGCCGCCGCGCGTCTGGGCGTAACGATGGCGGACGTGGATGACGCGCTTTATGACGCTTTCGGCCAGCGGCAGGTCTCAACCATCTTCACGCAGTCCAACCAGTACCGCGTGGTGCTGGAAGTCGCCCCGCAATGGCAAAACGCGCTGGATGCGCTGCGCACGCTGCATGTGCCCGCCGCCAACGGCGCGCCCGTGCCGCTGGCGTCTTTCGCCCGCATGGAAGAACGGCACAGCGCGCTGGCGCAAAACCGGCTGGGGCAATTTCCGGTGGCGACCGTTTCATTTGCGCCCGCCGCAGGGGTGTCGCTCGGCGAAGCCGTCGACACCATCCGCGAACACGCCGCGCGCGTGCTGCCCGCCAGCATCCAGATGGAATTGCAGGGCGCGGCGCTGGCGTTTCGCGCTTCGCTGGGGCACACGCTGTGGCTGGTGCTGGCCGCCGTGCTCACCATGTACATCGTGCTGGGCGTGCTCTATGAAAGCGCCATTCATCCCGTCACCATTCTTTCCACGCTGCCCACGGCTACCATCGGCGCGCTGCTGGCGCTGCTCGTCGCCGGTTCGGAACTGACCATGATTGCCGTCATTGGCATCATTTTGCTGATTGGCATCGTGAAGAAAAACGCCATCATGATGATTGACTTCGCGCTGGATGCCGAACGCCAGCAGGCGCTGACGCCGTTTGATGCGATTCGGCAGGCGTGTCTGCTGCGTTTCCGCCCCATCCTGATGACCACGCTGGCCGCCCTCTTTGGCGCGCTGCCGCTGATGCTGGGCGGCGGCATGGGCGCGGAACTGCGCCAGCCGCTGGGCATTACGCTGGTCGGCGGCTTGCTGGTCAGCCAGGTGCTGACGCTGTTTACCACGCCCGTCATCTATCTGTGGTTTGACCGCCTCGGCGCGCGCCTGCGCCGTCTGGCAAACCGTCCGGCAGGCGCGCCATGAACATCAGCGCGCCCTTCATCCGCCGTCCGGTCGCCACCTTGCTGCTCACGCTGGCACTGCTTGTTGCGGGCGCGGCAGCATTTCCGCAACTGCCGGTCGCGCCCTTGCCGCAGGTAGATTTTCCGACCATCGCAGTCACCGCATCCTTGCCCGGTGCCAGTCCGGAAACCATGGCGGCAACCGTCGCCACACCGCTGGAGCGCGCACTGGGGCGCATCGCGGGGGTGAACGAAATTACCTCGCGCAGTTCGCAAGACAGCACGCGCATCGTCTTGCAGTTTGATTTGGCGCGCGACATTGATGATTGCGCGCGCGATGTGCAGGCCGCCATCAACGCCGCGCGCACCTCGCTGCCTTCGGGAATGCCCGCCAGCCCCAGTTACCGCAAGATGAACCCGGCGGATGCGCCGCTGATGATTATCGGGCTGTCTTCGCCCACGCTCTCGCGCGCGCAGATGTACGACGTGGCCGATTCCATCGTCGCCCAGCGCCTGTTGCAGACGGAAGGCGTGGGGGATGTGACCATCGGCGGCGGCGCGCAGCCTGCCGTGCGTGTTGATGCCAATGCGCAGCAACTCAACGCCATGGGGCGCACGCTCGATGACGTGCGCCGCGCCATTGCCAGCGCCAACGTCGCCCGTCCGCAAGGTTTCATCGAAAGCGCAGGCCAACTCTGGCAGGTTGCCAGCAACGACCGCCTGCGCACCGCTGCCGATTTCGCGCCCGTAATCATCGGCTACCAAGACGGCGCCAGCGTGCGGCTGGCAGACGTGGCGCAGGTTTTCGATGGCGAAGCCAACGACCGCACCGCCGGTTTCATCGGTCAGCAACCTGCCATCACGCTGGTGATTTTCCGCCAGCCGGGGGCGAACGTGATTGCCACCGTCGAACGCATCCGCGCCGCGCTGCCGCAGTTGCAGGCATCCATTCCGGCGGCAATCGACATGCGCGTGGTGATGGACCGCAGCCTCACCATCCGCGCTTCCCTGGCGGAAGTGGAACGTTCGCTGGCGCTGGCGGTGGCGCTGGTCATCCTCGTCGTCTTTGTTTTTCTGGGCAGCGCGCGCGCCACGCTCGCCCCCTTGCTCACGGTCAGCACCGCGCTCATTGGCACGCTGGCGGCGATGTATCTGCTGGGCTTTTCGCTCAACAACCTCAGCCTGATGGCGCTGACCATCGCCACCGTGTTTGTCGTCGACGACACCATCGTGGTGCTGGAAAACATCGCCCGCCATATCGAAAACGGCGCTTCCCCCATGCAGGCGGCGCTGGCGGGGGCGCGCGAAATTGGTTTTACCGTCTTGAGCATGAGTTTGTCGCTGGCTGCCGTGCTGCTGCCGGTGTTTTTTATGGCGGGCATTGTCGGGCGCATTTTTTACGAATTTGCCGCCACGCTCGCTGCCGCCATTGCGCTCTCGCTGCTGATTGCGCTGGCGACCACGCCGATGCTTGCCGCCCGCCTGCTGCACGCAAACGCCCACGCGCCCACCGGCGCGCGCGCCCTGTTTGAGCGCGCACTGGCCGCCTTGCGCCGCCTGCACGTGCGCGTGCTGGAACAGGCGCTGGCGCATCCGCGCCTCATGCTGGGCGTGCTCACCGCCGTGTTTGCCGCCAGCGTCGCGCTCTATCTTGCCGTGCCCAAAGGCGTGCTGCCGCAGCAGGATAGCGGGCGGCTGCAAGGCTATATCGTTGCCGACCAGCAAATTTCGTTTCAGGCAATGAAAACCAAGCTGCGCGAAATCCTCGCCATTGTCGCTGCCGACCCGGCGGTCGCCACCGTCTCGGGCTTTACCAACGGCACGCGCGGCAATGGTGCCAGCCTGTTTGCCAGCCTCAAGCCGCTGGGCGAAGAACGGCGCGAATCCGCGCAGGCCATCGTCGCGCGGCTGCGCAAAAGTCTTGCCGACATCAGCGGCGCGCGGCTATTTTTGCGCCCGGCGCAAGATGTGCGCGTGGGCGGGCGGCAAAGCAACGCCGAATATCAATACGCGCTGGTCTCGGACGATCTGAGCGCGCTGCGCGAATGGACGCCGCGCGTGTCGGCGGCGCTGGAAGCGCTGCCGCAACTGGCAGACGTGAATACCGACCAGGAATCGCTCAGCCTGCAAACCACGCTGCATTTCGACCGCGACACCATGGCGCGGCTAGGTATTACGCAATCGCAGGTCAACGCCGCGCTGGGCAACGCCTTCAGCCAGCGGCAGGTGTCCCTCATTCACGGCGCGCTCAACCAATACCGCGTGGTGCTGGAAGTCGCGCCCGAATTTCGCACCGGCGCGCAATCGCTGCAAGACATTCACGTCCTGGGGCGCGACGCGCAGCCCGTGCCGCTTTCTGCCTTCGCACGCTGGCACGAAGCGCAAGCCAGCCTGTCCGTGCATCATCAAGGCGGCTTTGCTGCCAACACCATTTCCTTCAACCTGCCCGAAGGCGTGCCCTTTGCGCAGGCCAGTGATGCCGTGCGCAAAACGGTTGCCGAACTCGGTCTGCCCGATAGCGTGCGCGGCAGTTTTGAAGGCACGGCGCGCACCTTTGCGCGCTCGATGGGCAATCAGCCGCTGCTGATTCTGACGGCTGCCTGCGTCATCTTCATCGTGCTGGGCATGTTGTATGAAAGCGCGCTCGCCCCGCTCATCATTGTCTCTTCGCTGCCCTGCGCCGGGCTGGGCGCGCTGCTGGCGCTCGTCCTCACCGGCAGCGCGCTCGATGCCGTCGCGCTCATCGGCATGTTGCTGCTCATCGGGCTGGTGATGAAAAACGCCATCATGATGGTGGACTTTGCCCTCACCGCCGAACGCTCGCTGCACCTTGCCCCCGAACAAGCCATCCGCCGCGCCTGTCTGCTGCGTTTTCGCCCCATCCTGATGACCTGCGCTGCCGCGCTGCTCGGCGCGCTGCCGCTGGCGCTGGGCGGCGGCGAAGGTGCCGAACTGCGCCGCCCGCTGGGCATTACCATCGTCGGCGGGCTGCTGGTCAGCCAGTTGCTCACGCTCTACATCACGCCCATCCTCTATCTGTATATTGCCCGCCTGCGCGCCCCCACTCCCCACGAAACCCCATGCTGATGAACCACACTCTCCCGCGCTCCACGCTCACCGCCGCCGCCGCGCTGCTGCTTGCCGGCTGCGCCGTCGGCCCCGACTACACCCGCCCCGATGCGCCCGTGCCCGCGCAGTACAAACAAGCGCCCGCTGCGCCCGTCGACGCCTACGGCGCGCGCTGGCAGAGTGCGCAGCCTGCCGACGAAGCCCCCACCGGCGCGTGGTGGCGCGTCTTTCAAGCGCCCGAACTCGATGCGCTGATGGCGCAACTGCACGCACACACACCCAGCATCGCCCGCGCCGAAGCGCAATACCGCGCCGCGCAGGCGCTCTTGCAGCAAGCGCAAGCAAAGCTGTTCCCCACGCTGGACGCGCGTCTGGCCGCCCAGCGCACGGACAGCGCCGGGCAACGTGCCGAGCAAGCCAGCGCCGCACTCACTGCCAGTTGGACGCCCGACCTCTGGGGCGGCGTGCGCCGCAGCATTGAAGCCAATGATGCCGACGCGCAAGCGCGCTACGCGCGTCTGGCAGGCGTGCGCCTGAGCGCCGAAGCGCAACTGGCCACCGCCTGGCTGCAATGGGTCGTCGCCAGCGGACAACTGGCGCAGATGCGGCAAAGCGAAGCGGCGCTCGCCGAAGCGCTGCAACTGACGCAACACCAATACCGCGCCGGTATCGTCACGGATGGCGTCGTCGCGCAAGCCGAAAGCCAGCTCAAAGCGCAGCAGGCGCGGCGCATCGAATGCCAGCTTGCCCGCGCACAACTGGAACACGCCATCGCCGCCGCCACCGGCTTTGCGCCCATTGAACTGGAACTGCCCGCCGCCCCGCCCCAAGGCGGGCACGCGGAAGTCGTCCTGCCCGTGCTCCCCGAAATCCCCGCCGGTCTGCCCTCGGAACTCTTGCAGCGCCGCCCCGACATTGCCGCTGCCGAGCGCGACATGGCCGCTGCCAACGCCCGCATCGGTGTGGCGCGCGCCGCGCTCTTTCCCTCGCTCACGCTGGATGCCAGTCTGGGGCGGCGCGCCAGCGTGCTCGATGAACTCCTGCGCGCCCCCAACCGCTTCTGGGCGCTGGGCGCCGACATGCTCTTAGCCCTTTTCGACGGCGGCGAACGCCGCGCGCACGAAGCGCAAATGCAAGCCGAATACGACGCCGCTGTCGCCGCCTGGCGGCAAACCGTGCTGGATGCGCTGCGCGAAGTCGAAGACCTGCTGGTCGCCCAGCGTCTGCTGGCGCAGCAAGCCGAAACCCAGCGTGCCGCCCTCGATGCCGCCCGCCGCGCCGAAAACATCGCCAACAACCAATACCGCAGCGGCACGGTCAGCCATCTGGAAGTGCTCACCACGCAAAACCAGCGCTTGTCCGCCGAAAGCGCCCTGTGGGATATTTACAGCCGCCAGTACAGCACCGCCGTCGCCCTCATTGCCGCGCTCGGTGGCGGCTGGCAAATGCCCGACACCTTGCCCGACGAATAACGCCATGCCCGAGACCTCATCCGCCTTTTCCGGCACGCTCACGCTCGCCACGCTCGCCGGTGGGCAAATTTCCGAAGCCCGCATCCGCCTGCTGGAAGCCATTGCCCGCACCGGCTCCATCCACCGCGCCGCGCAGGAAGTACCGATGGCATACAAAGCCGCCTGGGAAGCCGTCGACTCCATGAACAACCTCGCCCCCGAAGCCATCGTCACCCGCGCCACGGGCGGACGCGCGGGCGGCGGCACGCAGCTCACCGCCTATGGTCAGCGCCTGATTGCCATGTATCGCGCGCTGGAAACGGAAACCCACGCGGCGCTGTCCCGTCTTGCCCCACACCTGCACCGCGAAGACGTAACCGACGCCACCGCCTTCGCCCGCCTGCTGCGCCCCGTACTGTTCGCGTGCAGCGCCCGCAACCAGTTTGCCGGCAAAGTCACCGCCCTGATTGACGGCGGCGTCGACGTGGAAGTGCGTCTTGCCATCGCCCCGGGCGCAGAAATCGTCTCCGTCATCACCCACGCCAGCATGGAAAACCTCGGCCTTGCCCTCGGCAAGGAAGCCATCGCCTGCATCAAGGCCAGCGAACTGATCATCGGCGCCGGCGACGCCCCGCAAGGACTGTCCGCGCGCAACGTCTTTCAAGGCGAAGTCTGCGCCCTGCTGCCCGGCTCGAGGTGGAACGGCCCCCACGCTCACGCCAGCCCGGCTTCGCCGGTCTGTCATTCGCTGCCCCCCAAGGGGGCTATGCCCGCCTTGGGGCTGCCCGGCGGCGGGCACGACGAAATCCAGCTCCAACTGCCCGCAGGCCGCATCCTCACCGCCACCGTCCCCGCCCGCGAACGCGAAGCCCTCGCCCTCAAAGAAGGCAGCCGCGCCTGGGCGTGCTGCAAAGCCTCCAGCGTCCTGCTGATGCGCGCGCAGTAGCGAGCGAGCGCCGCAGTTAACGCGCGGCAGACTATCACGCAATCGTGATAACATGCCGATACAAGCAAGATAGCGGGGGATGGCGCAATGCCTGTTTTGTCGAGATTTTACGGAATCGTCATTCGCATGTATTTCCAACAGGCGGAGCACAGCCCGCCGCATATTCACGCCCTGTACGGCGAAGAAATGGCAGCCATCATCATCCGGACGGGCGAAGTGCTGGAAGGTCATCTTCCGCCCAAAGCCTTGGCGATGGTTCAGGAATGGACGGGGATGCACAAGGATGACCTGTTGCAAATGTGGCAGACGCAAGCGTTCAAAAAGCTCCCGCCTCTGGAATAAGGAGACAACG
>JAFZMK010000264.1 GCA_017553285.1 Rhodocyclaceae bacterium | reverse complement strand
TCTGGCGCGAGGGGCGGCGCTTGAAGCCGCGCGAAGTCGTCGCGGAATTTGCCAAATCGTTGCGTGACGAGCTGGACTTGATGCGCGAAGCGGCAAGCTGTTCGCAACTGCGGCGCAATTTTGCGGATTCCGACCTGTTGCTGGTACCCGAAGTGTATTGGGACTGGTGCGGCCCGTCGGTGATGGTGATGGAGCGCATGAGCGGTATTCCCGTTGTGGATACCGAAAAACTGCGCGCTGCCGGTGTTGACCTGCGCCGCCTCAGTCGCGCCGGGGTGGAAATCTTTTTCACGCAGGTTTTCCGCTTTGGCTTTTTCCATGCCGACATGCACCCCGGCAACATTCTCGTGCATGAGGACGGGCGCTACATCGCGATGGATTTCGGCATCATGGGCACGCTCAATGACGAGGATAAACAATACCTTGCGCAAAACTTCCTCGCCTTCTTCCAGCGCGATTATCGCCGCGTCGCCCAGGCGCACATTGAAGCGGGCTGGGTGCCGCCGCACACCCGCGTGGATGAATTTGAAGCGGCCATCCGCACCGTGTGCGAGCCGATTTTCGACCGTCCGCTAAAAGACATTTCCTTTGGCAAAACGCTGCTGCGTCTCTTCCAGACCGCGCGGCGCTTTGAAATGGAAGTGCAGCCCCAGCTTGTGCTGCTGCAAAAAACGCTGCTCAATATTGAAGGGCTGGGTCGCCAGCTCGACCCCGATCTGGATTTGTGGACAACTGCCAAACCTTTCCTGGAACGCTGGATGGCCGAACAACTCGGCTGGCGCGCCGCTTGGCGCAACCTGCGCAATGAGGCACCCGCGCTGGTGCAGCAACTGCCGCAACTGCCGCGCCTGCTGCACAGTGCCTTGCTGTCCGCAGACAGCGCGCGTACCGCCGAACGCGAACGGATGGAGCGCGAACAGCAGCAACTGCGCCGCTCGCGCGCGCGCTGGCGCTTGTTGGCCGTGGTCTCGCTGCTTGTTGCGCTGGTGTTGACCGGTGCGCACTTCTGGATGCACTGGCCGCTGTGACGGCGCGCGCCGCTTAGCGAATCACCATCTCCGGCCAGAGTTTTTCCGCAACCAGTGCAGAACCGTCGTTGGAAAGGTGGGCGTGGTCGCGGTAGAGCAGTTTGCCGTCTTTCATCGCCCAGCAGCGTTCTTCATCGCAGAGCGCGGAAGCCAGGTCAAACCGCCGCACCTGCGGGAATTCGGCAAGCACGCCGTCAATGGCGGCGAGTAGCTGCGCATTGCTGTTGGCCAGCCAGCTCTCGCGCGACTGGGCGCAATCGGGGCGCTGGGGCGGGCGGAGGCGACGGGCGAAGCACTCTTCTGGGGGGAACAAAAACTGCGCGTTGTTGGTGATATAGACAATGCGCTTGCCTTGGGCGAGCAGGGCAGAGAATACGCGGCGCAGGCTGTCCTGTATATAGCGCGTGTAAGCGGCATCGTTATGTTCGGGAGGCGGGTCGTGGAGGAAACGGGTTTCCGGTTTGGGCCAGTAGTAAGGGGAATGGGCGAAGATGACCGTTTTTACCGCAGGCGTATTCTGCGCCAGTGTCAGCGCCTTGTCGGCGACCCGTTGGCAAAGATGCTCGTCGTACTCCCAATGGTCATCGGGCGGCGTGAGGGTGAAGCCCAGAAACGCGGCGCAGCGGCCATGATTGAGTGCCAATACGCCTACGCCGTGCTGCTGCGCGAGTTTGTCCAGCCCGGGGAAAAAATGCCAGCTCATGGAGTCCCCCACCAGCACGATGGCGGGATCGGGTTGATTGGGCGTGATGCGGCAAAAAGACGCGCGGAAATCGTCGGTAAAAAATCGCTGTTGGCAAACAGCATCGCGCAGATTGTGATCGCCGCCCCAACCCAGTTGGCTGGTGAGGTGTGACTGGTTGGCGGCGCGCTCGGGGAAGCCATCCATGCGGTACGTGGCGTAACCGGCGCAGCCCAGGATGGCAACCGTTACTGCCAACGCAATGGCTTTGGTTTTGCCGTGACCGCCAAAGCGCAGCGGGCGCTCAATGAAGCGCCAGGTCAGCGTTGCCAGCACCATTGCCGCGAGCACCGCCGCAATGCGCACGCTGCGCGCGGGCGTGCCGCCTTCGATGATGCGGGCAAAGGCCAGCAGCGGCCAGTGCCACAAATACAGCGGGAAACTGATCAGACCAAAAAACACCGCCACGCGGTTTGCGAGCAGCACGCGGTTCAACC
>JAFZMK010000263.1 GCA_017553285.1 Rhodocyclaceae bacterium | reverse complement strand
CGCCCAGCGCGCGCGCCAGCGTCTCGCCCGCCTGCGCGATGGGCAGCGCGCCGGTGCGTTTGAGGTGCGTCAGCGCCGCATCCAGCGCCGCCCCGATGCCCGCATCGTCAGCGCGCGCACGGCTGCGCACGGCGGCAAACAGCGCGTCGACGTGCTGCCATTCGTCCAGCTTGTTGAGCGCGAAGGGTTCCGCATCTTCCATCGCGTCTTCTTCGCGCGGGAAATACACGCCGAGACGCTGCTGGTCAAAAAAGCGCACCGGGCTTTTCAAAAAGCGCACCAAATTTTCCACCGTCAGCGTGGTCAGCGAATCGGGCGCGGACAGCGCTGGGTCGCTTTCACACGCGGGCGCATCCTGCGTATGCGCGGCGCGCCATTCGCGCGCGTAGGTCAACAGCGGCGGCGCGCCGTCCGCCTGCGGCGCGTCTTCAAAATAACGGCGGCTGAACGGCTGCAAGGGATGTTCCGTGGTCAGCCGCGCCAGCGTCGCCTCCCCCCAACCGGCGGCGAGATAATCGCGCAACTGCGCCACCAGCACGGAAGGCGGCTGTTCGCTGTTGTCGCGCACGCTGCGCCCGCTCCAACTCACGTACAACTGACGGCGGGCGGACAGCAGGGCTTCAAGCATCAACTGGCGGTCGTCCTCGCCACGGGCGCGGTCACCGGCGCGGCGCTGGCCGGGCGTGCGCATCAAATCAAAGTCATCGCGCCCGGCGCGGCGCGGATAGTCCACGTCGTTCATGCCCAGCAGGCAGACGACTTCAAACGGGATCGCGCGCATCGGCATCAGCGTGCAGAAGGTCACGCCACCGGCGCGAAAGCGCCGTTCCAGCCGTGGTTCATCCAGTTCGTCCAGCCACGCGCGGGCAGCCACGGCAAGCGGCAAGGGCGCGTCAAAACCGGCATCCTCGCAGGCGGTGAGCCAATCGCCCAGCGCCTCGTGCAGCGCGTCCAGCGCCTGCCGGTCTTCGTCTTCCTGCGGCAGCAAAAAATCGTCCAGCAACGCGCGCAGCCGCTGCCCCCATTGCGCGGGTGTGGCCTCCGTGGCGGCGCGCTCGCGCCAGACAATCAGGCGCTCCACAATCTGATAGAGCGCACCGGCCAATTCCGCTTCCAGCCCGCCGACTTCGGCATAGGGCGCAATGTCTTCACCAGCAACATCCGCCTCGCCGCAGGCGTAGCCCATCAGCATCCGTTCGACGCCAAAGCGCGCCGTGTTTTGCGCGCCGCAGGCAGCAAGATTCAGCGCATCGCGGTGCGCCGCATCCAGCCCCCAACGAATGCCCGCGCCCTGCATCCACTGGTGCAGACGCGGCAAATCTTCCACGCGCACACCAAAACGCGCCGCCACCGCCGGATATTCCAGAAAATGCCGCAGGTCCGACAACGGCGCGCGCGCCTGCGGCAGTTCCAGCAACCATTGCACCGCGCCCACCAGCGGCGCTGCCATGCGCGCGGAAAGGTCGGCAATGGCAAACGGAATATGGCGCGCATCCGAGGGCGCATAGCGACCAAAAACGGCGCGGATGGCGGGGGCGAAGGTGTCGATGGCGGGCACCATCACGACAATATCGCGCGGCGCCAGCGGCGCGCAGCCTTCCGGCGGCGGTGCCGCCAGCAGGTGCAAAAGCTGGTCGTGCAAAATTTCCAGTTCGCGCACCGCGCTGTGCGCGACGTGAAAGACGATGGAACAATCTTCCGGCGCGGGCGCGATGTGCGCCTGCTCCGCCAGCGGCACCAGGTCGCGGATATAGGCTTGCACCTGCGTCAGCAAAGGTTGCGTGGGCGCGGCGGGCGTCTCATCAAACAAATCAATGCGCGCATCGGCAAAGCGCGCGCGGGTCAGCTCTACATCGTCAAATTCATCCAGTTGCCGGATGCAATCGCGCGACTGCCGCCCCCACGCCGCCAGCAGCGGCGGCGCGTGCAGATGCATGGCTTCCAGCGGCACCGCATCCAGCGCCACACCGTCGCGCGGCGCGTGGCGGCGGCGCTGGATGTGGTGCAGCCATTCGCGCCCGTCGAGAATATCCGCCCAATAAAACCGGCAGGGATTGGGAATCGCCAGCAACACCTGCACATGGCGCGAGAGCGCCGCCAGCAATTCCAGAATCGGGCGCGGAATGTGCGTCATGCCAAAGAGCACCACACGGCGCGGCAAGCCAAAGCGCGCGCGCGCTTCTTCCGGCGGCGTGTTGCGCAGCACGTCCAGCACGCGCGCGTGCAGTTGCGGGCGGATGGCGCTGCTGCGTTCCTCGCCCAGCGTTGCAACCAACATCCGCCACAGCGCCGGTTGCCAGTGCTGGTTTTCCGGCAGTGGCTGCGCCTTGTCGCGCCCGTTGTGCAACACATCCTCGCCGCGCGCCCAATCTTCCAGCCAGTCCGGGCGGTGCACCTGATACTGGTCAAACAAATCCGCGATGCGCCGCGCAAGCGCAAACGCGCGCAGCGCATCTTCCCGCCCCAACCACGCCGCAAGCGGCGCAAAATCCGGCGCATCATCCAACTGCGCCAGCAGGCGCATCAGCCGCCACGTCGCGGCGGTTTTATCCAGCGGCGCGCGCGCGGGCACAGCCTCGCGCCCCAACACCTGCCGGTAGATGCGCCACTGAAAGCGCCCCGGAAGCTGCACCGAAACCGCCGCGCAAATGCCGTGCGTCTGCGCCAGCGACATCTTCACCCACTCGGCCATGCCGTTGCTTTGCGTCAGGATGGTTTCCGCTTCCAGCGGCGCCAGTGGATGCTGCGCCAACCAATGCGCCACGGCAGCCAGCAGCGTCTCGCTGCGGTTGCCATGCAGGGCAACAAAACCGGGGGCAAGAGAAGTGCTCATACACAAACAGGCGCGCGCCAATCCAAGAGGCGCACTATATAAGCAAACGCACGCAAGACCAAAACGCCGCGCCCGGGGCGTTTCCGGCACCGCCATTGGCTTGTTTCGCCGCCGCCTGCCGCCTGCATCGCGCGAATGCGCAAATCGCGTGAAAAAATACCGAATTAGCCGTCTATTGTGCTGTTTGTTCGTGCAAGGCTTCAGGTAGAATTGCACGCACTTTGTAAGGTTGTAGGTGCGCCTTTGCCGCCGGAAGCCGGCTCAGGGCGT
>JAFZMK010000033.1 GCA_017553285.1 Rhodocyclaceae bacterium | reverse complement strand
TCGCCGCTGACCGTGGTGTGCGGCTTTCTGGAAACGCTGCTCGATTGCGACGGGACAATTGCGCCGGAAGACCGGGCGCGCTATTTGCGCATGGCGCTGGAACACAGCGAGCGGATGCGCCATCTGATTGACGATTTGCTCATCCTCTCGGCGCTGGAAACCACCGGCCAGCAAGATGAAACCGTGCCGCTGGCGCCGCTGCTGGATTCCGTGCTGGAAGAAGCGCGTGCGCTCTCCGACGGGCAACACACGCTAAGCCTGCACAGCGATGCGCCCGAGGGCGCGGCGCTCACCGGCAGCGCGCGCGAATTGCGCTCTGCCTTCAGCAATCTTGCCAGCAACGCCGTGCGCTACACGCCCGCAGGCGGGCAAGTGACGCTGCGCTGGCGGCGGCTGGACGAAGGCGAAGGCTGCTTCAGCGTCGAAGACACCGGCATCGGCATTGAAGCGGCGCACATTCCGAGGCTGACCGAGCGTTTCTTTCGCGTCGACAGCAGCCGTTCGCGTGAGACCGGCGGCACCGGCCTGGGGCTGGCGATTGTCAAACACATTTTGTCGCGCCATCAGGCGCGGCTGGAAGTGGAAAGCGAACCCGGGCGCGGCAGCCGTTTTGCCGTCATCCTGCCGGAATTTCGCTGCCGCGCGCGCACGGACGACGCGCCGCAAGAAGACGTGGCGCAAGACGATGAGGACGACTGAAACGGCAGCCGCGCGCGCCTTTGTTGCGTTCGCCTGCCCAAAAAAGCCGGAAATGCGCCGCGCAGGACATACAATGTGCGCTTTTTTGCGCACGGCAACGCCAACCCGATGGATTTCACCGTAACCGCTCCGCCGCTGGATTTGCGCGAGGCAATCGCGCAGCGCATTGACCAGAAAACCAAACCGCTCGGCGCACTGGGGCGGCTGGAGGCGCTCGCCATGCAGGTGGCGCTGGCAAGCCAAAGCCTCACGCCCGCCATCCGCGCGCCGCAGGTGCGCGTGTTTGCCGCCGACCACGGCGCGGCGGCGGCGGGTGTGTCCGCCTATCCGCAAGAAGTCACCGCGCAGATGGTGGGCAATTTTCTCGCCGGGGGCGCGGCCATCAATGTGTTTTGCCGGCAGTTTGGTTTGCCGCTGCGCGTCGTCGATGCCGGGGTCGCCACGGAATTGCCCGAACATCCGCTATTGGTGCGCGCGCGCGTGGCTGCCGGTACCAACAATTATCTGCAAGCGCCCGCGATGCGCAGCGAAGAACTGGCGCAGGCGCTCGAAAGCGGGCAGCGCATGGCGCACGCGCTGGCAGACGAAGAGGGCTGCACGCTGCTGATACTGGGCGAAATGGGCATTGGCAACACCGCTTCGGCCAGCCTGCTCACCGCCTGCTACACCGGCCTGTCGCTGGCGCAAGTGACCGGACGCGGCACCGGGCTGGATGACGCCGGGCTGGCGCGCAAACTCGCTTTGCTCGAACGCGCGCTGGCGCGCGGCGGCGTACCGCAAGACCCGCTGCACACGCTGGCCGAATACGGCGGGCTGGAAATCGCCATGATGACCGGCGCCATCCTCGGCGCAGCGCAGCGGCGCATGATGGTGCTCGTCGACGGCTTTATCGTCACCGCCGCCGTACTCGCCGCGCACGCGCTGGCGCCAGCGGTGTTGCCGTACTGCATTTTTTCCCACCAGTCGGACGAACCCGGCCACCAGCGTCAGCTCGAATTTTTGCAGGCGCGCCCGCTGCTGCATCTGGGGCTGCGGCTAGGCGAAGGTTCGGGCGCTGCGCTGGCGTATCCGCTGGTGTGCGCGGCGGTGGGTTTTTTGAATGAAATGGCCAGCTTTCAAAGTGCTGGCGTCTCGGAGGCAGTTTGAAAAAACGGATTCTGGTTTCCCTGCTGTTTGCCCTCATCGCGCTGGCCTGCTTTGGCGGCGCGGTATGGATTCATTACGAGCGCGAAGCGAAAGCGTGGATTGACGCGCAAGACGAAAAAACCGCGCCCGATGCGCAAGCACTGGCGCGCGCCGAATCTATCTGGCAGCGGCGCTGGTTTCCCGATTCCGCGCTGATTGAGGCAGAACGGCTGCGCAAACTCTCCTGGCTGCGCCTGCTGGTGCTGGCAGAAGGCACTCCCCCCGCGCCGCCCGAGCAAATGATTGCCGCGCTGCGCGAAGAATGGGCGGTGCTGACGGCTTTTCTGGCAGAACACGAAGCGGAATTGAGCGACGAAGTACGCCACCGCTTCATCCGGCAAATTACCCTCTACATGAACCGCGCCACCTTGCTGGACGCGGAATTTGCCCCCGTCCTGCGCGATTTTCTCGCCCGCCGCGAAGCCGAAATGGAAGGCGCGCTGGATGCCATGAGCATCCCCGACCGTCAGGAATGGCAGCGCGAAATCATGATGTCGGCGCTGCTCAGTGGGCGGGAAGATTTGTACTGGGTCAAACGCAACGAATTTGTGCTGGCGCTGGAAGAATCGCGCTGGCCGCGCGCGTTTGCCGAAGGCGTGCGCGATTTTTACGACGGCGCGCTGCTGTGCGCCATGAACCGCATGGGCGACAAACTGCACGGCCTGGACGCCGCCGCGCGGCAATTTACCGCCCACCCGAAACTCGCCCCCCGTTTCCTGCACCACCACCTCAACACCCTGATTCTGCAAAAAGCCCGCAGCGGCGGCACCCTGTGCCGCGAAGCCCTGGCACGCATCGAAGCGGCCAGCAACGGGCAAACGGATGCGAGAGGCGCGCAAGGGCATATCGCGCGCGAACCTGGCGGGCAGTAGGGCGTGCCTTCTCAGGGCAGCCCGCCCGATGCGCCCATCTCGGAGCTTGGGCGGGAACGGCAAAAAACAAAGAAAACTTCCGAATTTGCTGCGGCAGCGATTGTCCGGTCAGCGCACAAGCTGCGTGGCACATGCTAAACAGCATGGCGTGTTTTTGGGCTGTGCGTGTGTTCTTTTGGCGCACATTTTGAGGTGTTTTTGGGTTTTTTTGTTTATTTTGCGCCAAGGGCTTGTTTTTTTTTTTTTTTTTTCTCATACAGTTGCGTTTCGTCTGCGCGTTGAGGCAGGTCGAGAGGCAGTGTCGCAAAGCGCATGTGCTTGATTGATTTTCTGTTTTAAGGAGTTTGCATCGATGAAACTGCAAAAAATGAGAAATTATGTTGTGATTGCATCGTCTGTCTTGGTTTTGGTCGGCTGCGCTTCAGTAGGTAATCACGCATTAAAAGATGAAACAAATGAAACGGTTGCTCAAAAAATTAAAGAAAATGAGACAACAAAAGAACAAGTAAAGCAGACTCTTGGTGCGCCAAGTGAGGTAACTTTCACCGATAGCGGCAAGGAAATTTGGAAGTATATGCTGGCGAACATGAAGGCCGATGCGGTGAATTTTATTCCATTTATGGGACTTTTCGGATCGTCATACACTGGAACGAAGAAAGAGTTAATTATTCTATTTGATGGAAATATTGTGCAAAGATATACTATGTCAGAAAGCGATGCGAGTGTGAAAACGGGCGTGTTCAAGTAATCGTCGGCATTTATTGTGGCTTGCGCATGCGACCTTGCTTTTAGTACAATAAATGCCTGAGTTCACCATTGATAACCTGCTGCACATTGGTCAGGCATTGAAACGCTGCTTCAACATCAGAAGGATATAGGATGCAAGACTATCTCACCATCATTCCGAATTTTGTTCCGAACGACGGGATTTTTAACCCTCCTCAGAGAGCAGGGAAATGTGCGGCTGTATGGCATTTCTTTCTCGCGCAAACACCGGAAACGCAGGCGCTTTCTGCGAGTAAAGTTTGGGAAGCCTTTAACAAAGCCGTGCCCGGACAGAACCTTAAGAATTTTGAGATTGAATGGCCTCGCGCCCGTCGATGGTATAACGCGGAGCGTCAAAAGTATCAAAACAGGCTCCAAACTCAAAGCGAGCCAATTCGTGCGGCGGCTTCCGTCCCCGCGCCCGTCCCGCCGGTCGTCAGTTCGCAGGAAATGCCTGATACCTGCGTCAACCGCATCTACTACGGGCCGCCCGGAACGGGCAAAACGTATACGTTGATGCAACTGCTCAAAGAGGAATACGGTTACGAAGAGGATGGGGAAGAAACGCCTCGTTATCGTTTCGTGACGTTCCATCAATCCTACGGCTATGAAGAGTTCGTGGAAGGGCTGCGCCCCGTGTTGCATGACGAGGGCAATGCGGGCGAAGTGCGCTACGAAATCCGCGCGGGCGTGTTCAAGGAATTGTGCGAACGGGCGCGGGAAGAACCTGAGCAGCGGTTTGCGATGGTCATTGACGAAATCAACCGGGGCAACATCAGCAAGATTTTTGGCGAACTGATTACCCTGATTGAGCCGGACAAGCGCGAAGGCGCTGAAAACGCCGTGACGGTGACGCTGCCCTATTCGGGCGACAAGTTTTCTGTGCCCGCCAATGTGGACATCATCGGCACGATGAACACGGCAGACCGCTCGCTGGCGCTGCTGGATACGGCCTTGCGCCGCCGTTTTGATTTTGTGGAGCTGCTGCCGGATGCCAGCACGCTGGCGCAGGTGAGAGACGCCAATGGTGTTATTGATGTGCCGCAAATG
>JAFZMK010000032.1 GCA_017553285.1 Rhodocyclaceae bacterium | reverse complement strand
TTCTGGAATTTGTGCTCGCCGGTGTAGACCGCCGGGCCGGTGAAGGTGCGCACGCCAAAGACGCCGTGGCTTTCTGCCGGTTCGCCATCGCGCAGGAAGCGGTAATAGGCGTGCGGCGCAATCGGCGCATCGCTGCCGTTGCTCAGTTCTTGTTCGATGTGAATCAGGTAGCTGCCGCGCGTAAAACGCAGCGTGCGCACCAGGCGCAGCGCGCTGCCCGCGATGGGCGCGGCTTGCAGGCGCACGAGCAGCTCATCCTGCCCATCGGCCAGCGTCATTTCGGCGGCAGGCAGTTCAAAGCGCGTGGTGTGGTTGGGCAAACCCGCCAGACCGGAAAGACCGCTTTGCGCCAGATAGACGTGGCGGGCACCGTTGCGGCCATCTTCAAACAGCGCAAAATAGCTCGATTCACCCTTCTCGGCGGGGTGTTCCAGCAATTCCAGACCGGTGAGGTCGCCGCCTTGCGCGGAAATGCGCAGCAGCATCTTGTCGGTGCGCACCAGCATGTAGGGCGCGGCCTGCGCGGCAGAAGCGGGCGCGTCGGCAGCTTCCGGCACGCTGGCACCGCCTGCCGGTGTGCTGGCCTGCGGCACATCTGCATCCACGCCAGCAACACCCGCGCCCGCAGCATCGGCGGCGGTTTGCGCCACGGGCGCAGCGGGCGGCGGCGGCTGGTGCAGTTTCACCCAGTTTTCCCACAACATGATGAGGGAAAACGCAAAAACACAGAAAAGAAGCAGGCGGCGGTGGTTATCCATGCGGGTGTTCCGGCAAGGTCGGGCAAGAATGGCGGTCGGGCACGGGGTCGTAGCCGCCGGGATGAAAAGGATGGCAGCGCAGCAGGCGTTTGAGCGCCAGCCAGCTACCGTAGCAAGCGCCGTGGCGTTCGATGGCTTGCTGCGCGTAGGCCGAACAGGTGGGCTGAAAGCGGCAGTGCGCGCCCAGCAACGGGCTGATGGCGTAGCGGTAGAAGCGAATCAGCCCCAGCAGCAGCGCACGCATGGCATTCACACTTCAGCGCACCGCCGGCAGGCGGCCATAGAGCGCGTCCAGGTCAGCACGCAGACCGGCACGCGGCACGGCATCCAGCTTTGTGTGCAGGCGCACAATCAAATCATGCGCGGGCAATTCAGCGGCAAGCAGGCGGAAACGTTCGCGGGCGATGCGCTTGACGAGGTTGCGCGTATGCGCCCGGCGCGCCAGCCGTTTGGCGGCAATCACGCCCAGCCGCGCGCCTGCCAGCCCGTTCGGGCACCAGTGCAGGCTGCAAAAACGGCCACGAATGGCGCGACGAAAAGCAAAAACGGAAGAGAACTCTTCCGTTTTGTGCAGGCGGCAGGCAGGCGGAAAGCCAAACCGCGAGGCTTTCGCGCGGTGCGTCCCCGCCGCTTCAGACGGCGAGGCGATGACGGCCTTTGGCACGGCGGGCACGGATGACGGCGCGGCCACCGCGAGTTTTCATGCGAACGAGAAAGCCGTGGGTGCGCTTGCGGCGAACGACGGAAGGTTGATAGGTGCGTTTCATGGTCTTCTAAGCTCTGGAGGAAAAACGAAAAGCCGCATATTCAATCGCGTAGGACGATGTTTGTCAAGCATTTCCCATGCCGCAGCGCATCAGGACGGGTACGGAAGCGGGCAAAAAAGGATACAATACGGGTCTCACCCACCGGCTGCGCAGAGCGCGTTTGCGTACTCTGCGCAGCCGGTGGTTTTCATCCCGTTTGTCCCGCATTCGCCCGTATCCCTTGCCGATGTCCGAGCTTTGGTCTGTCTGTCTTTCCCGTCTGGAACACGAACTGCCGCAGCAGCAGGTCGACACCTGGCTGCGCGTGCTCAGCACGGATGCGGACGCGGACGATGCACAGCGCCTGCGGCTGGTGGCGCCGAATCGCCGCATCCTGAACTGGGTCAAAAAAAGCTATCTGCCGCGCATTCAGGAACTGGTCGCCACGCATGGCGGCGAACAGATGCAGGTAGAACTTTCCGTGCGCGCGCCGGTGCGCAAAGCGAAAGCGCCCGCCGCCGCGCCCGGCGAACACGCGCCCGCCGCGCTTGCCGCCGCCAACCAGGAAGAGGCGGACCTGCTCTCCTCCCCCGCCTTGCAGGATGAGCGCCGCTACGCCCGCACGCGGCTGAGCACGGCATCCAGCTTTGAAAACTACGTCACGGGTCGCGCCAACGACCTTGCCCGCGCTGCCGCCATGCAGGTTGCGGCCAACCCCGGCACCGCCTACAACCCGCTGTTCATCTATGCCGGTGTCGGGCTGGGCAAAACCCATCTGGCGCAGGCCATCGGCAACGAAGTCTTCCGCAGCAACCCGGGCAAAGCCGTGCGCTACATCCACGCCAACGACTACTGGCACGAGATGGTCAACGCCTACCAGAAAAACAGCTTCGACAATTTCCAGCGCGATTACCGCGCGCTGGACCTGCTGATTATCGACGACATCCACTTTTTCGACCGCAAGGAGCGCACGCAGGATGCCTTTTTCGACATCTTCAACGCGCTCACCGAGGCCAAAAAGCAAATCATCATCACCTGCGACACCTATCCCAAAGACATCAAGGGGCTGGAGCCGCGCCTGATTTCCCGCTTCGACTGGGGGCTGACCGTGCAAATCGAGCCGCCCGAGCTGGAAATGCGCATTGCCATCCTGAAAAAGAAAGCCGCCCTCAGCGGCATTGACCTGGATCACGATGTCGCCTTCCTCATCGCCAAGCATCTGCGCTCGAACGTGCGCGAACTCGAAGGCGCGCTCAACCGTTGCAGCGTCTACGCCAACTTCCACAACAGCCCGATTACGCTGGAAGTCGCCCGCGAAGCGCTCAAAGACCTGCTGCACGCGCACAACCGCCAGCTCACCGTCGAAAACATCCAGAAAGTCGTGGCGGACTACTACGCCATCAAGGTCGCCGACATGCACTCCAAAAGCCGCAGCCGTCAGGTCGCCCGTCCCCGGCAACTGGCCATGTGGCTGGCCAAGGAACTCACGCCGCTGTCGCTTCCCGCCATTGGTGAAGCCTTCGGCGGGCGTGATCACACCACCGTGCTGCACGCCCACAAAACCATCACCCGCCTGCGCAAGGAAGACGAGCAACTGAACCACGCCATTCACGTGCTCACGCAAACCTTGCACAGTTAGCCCCGTCTGATTGCCTGTTTTTTTCTTCTTTTCCACTTCTTTTCCGGAACGTTCCACCATGTCCCATTTCCTCAAAACCACCCGCAACAATCTGCTTCACCCCTTGCAGGCCGTTGCCAACATTGTTGAAAAGCGCCACACCCTGCCCATCCTGTCCAACGTGTTGCTGGAAAAAAGCGGGGAAAACCTCACGCTCACCGCCACCGATGCCGACATTCAGGTGAAGACTTCCACCGCCGGCGAAATCGGCGGTGAAAACGGCGAAATTACCGCCAACGCCCGCAAACTGCTGGACATCCTCCGCGCCCTGCCCGAGACGGCAGACGTGCAGCTCTCGCTGGAAGCCAACCGCATGTCCATCCGCGCTGGCAAGGCGCGTTTCACGCTGCAAACCCTGCCCGCCACCGACTATCCGCGCATGAAAATCGAGGCCGAAAACGCCGCCCGCATCCACACCAGCCAGCAAACGTTCAAAGCCCTGCTCGACCAGGTCGCCTACGCCATGGCGCAGCAGGACATCCGCTATTACCTCAACGGCCTGCTGCTGGTCGCCGATGGCGACACGCTGCGCGCAGTGGCCACCGACGGTCACCGTCTGGCCTACGCGCAAACCACGCTGGAAGCGCCGGTGGCAGCGCGGCAAGAAATCATCATCCCGCGCAAAACCGTGCAGGAACTCACCCGCCAGCTTGCTGACAACACAGACGCGCTGGAAGTGCTCATCGGCCCGGCGCAGATTACCTTCCGCTTTGGCAGCATCGAGCTGGTCAGCAAACTTATCGACGGCAAATTCCCCGATTACGAGCGCGTCATCCCGCAGGCGCTGCCGCACACGCTCCAGCTTGACCGCGCCGCCTTCCACGATGCGCTCTCGCGTGCCTCCATCCTCACCAGCGACAAATTCCGTGGCGTGCGTCTGGTGCTGGAAAACAAGGTGCTGAAAATCGTCACCACCAACAGCGACCAGGAAGAAGCGCAGGAAGAACTGGAAGTCGCCGCCGCAGAAGGGCAGGCGCTCGACATCGGCTTCAACATCACCTACCTGCTCGACGTGCTCAACCATCTGGACAGCGAACAGATTGACTGGCATTTCAACGACAACAATTCCAGCATTCTGGTCACCGCGCCGGACAATCAAAACTTCAAATACGTCGTCATGCCGATGCGCATCTAAGCCGCCATCCCGCCGCCCCGTCTTCCCCCTCGCAAAGAATCACCATGAGCGAACAGCAACCGAACCAGTCTTACGAATACGACGAATCCAGCATCCAGCAACTCGAAGGGCTGGAAGCCGTGCGCAAGCGCCCGGGCATGTACATCGGCGACACCTCCGACGGCACCGGCCTGCACCACATGGTCTTTGAAGTCGTCGACAACGCCATTGACGAAGCCCTCGCCGGCCACTGCGACGACATCCTGATTACCATCCATGCCGACAACTCCATCTCGGTGGCGGACAATGGTCGCGGCATTCCCGTCGGCATCAAGATGGACGACAAAAACGAACCGCGCCGTTCCGCAGCCGAAATCGTCATGTGCGTACTGCACGCCGGCGGCAAGTTCAACCAGAACAGCTACAAGGTATCGGGCGGTCTGCACGGCGTGGGCGTGTCCTGCGTCAATGCGCTCTCGCAATGGCTGCGGCTGACCATCCGCCGCGATGGTCAAACCCACTTCCTCGAATTTCACCGTGGCGTGCCGCACAACGCCCCCACACAAATCGTCGACGGCGTCGAAGTGCGCCCGATGCGCGTACTGGGTGAGAGCCACCGGCGCGGCACCGAAGTGCATTTCCTCGCCGACGAAGAAATTTTCGGCAACATCGAATACCACTTCGACACCCTCGCCCACCGCCTGCGCGAACTTTCCTTCCTCAACAACGGCGTCAAAATCCGCCTGCTCGACCAGCGCACCGGCAAGGAAGAAAACTTCGCCTTCGCCGGCGGCGTGAAAGGCTTCGTCGAATACATCAATCGCGCCAAAACCCGCCTGCACCCCAGCGTCTTTCACGCCACCGGCACCAGCCGCGTCAATACCGGCGGCATCCGCGCCGAATTGTCCGTCGAAGTCGCCATGCAGTGGAACGACACCTACAACGAACAGGTGCAATGTTTCACCAACAACATCCCCCAGCCCGACGGCGGCACCCACCTCACCGGGCTACGCGCCGCGATGACCCGCGTCATCAACAAATACATTGAAGAAAACGAAATCGCCAAAAAGGCCAAAATCACCATCACCGGTGACGACATGCGCGAAGGGCTGGCCTGTGTGCTCTCGGTCAAGATGCCCGACCCCAAATTCGCCAGCCAGACCAAAATGAAGCTGGTCTCTTCCGAAGCCCGCCCGGCGGTGGAAGAAGTCGTCGCCGCCAGCCTGACCGACTTCCTGCTGGAAAACCCCATTGAAGCCAAAGCCATCTGCGGCAAGATTGTCGAAGCCGCGCGTGCCCGCGAAGCCGCCCGCAAAGCGCGCGACCTCACCCGCCGCAAAGGCCCGTTTGACGGCATTGGCCTGTCCAGCAAACTGGCAGACTGTCAGGAAAAAGACCCCGCGCAATGCGAAATCTACATCGTCGAGGGCGACTCTGCCGGCGGCTCCGCCAAGCAAGGCCGCGACCGCAAATTCCAGGCGGTTTTGCCTTTGCGCGGCAAGGTCTTGAACGTCGAACGTGCCCGCACCGACAAAATCATCGGTTCGGAAGCCATTGCCATCCTCATTGCCGCGCTGGGCACGGGCATTGGCGCGGAAGACTTCAAACCGGAAAAGCTGCGCTATCACCGCATCATCATCATGACTGATGCCGACGTCGACGGCGCCCACATCCGCACCCTGTTGCTCACCTTCTTCTACCGCCAGATGCGAGAGCTGGTCGAACGCGGCCACATCTACATCGCCCAGCCGCCGCTGTACAAAATCAAATACGGCAAAAACGAACGCTACATCAAGGACGACCACGAACTGTCCCAACACATGCTGCAACTGGCCCTCGAAGGTGCCAGCTTCCTGCCGCGTGCCGACGCCCCGCCGGTGCCGCCTGAGACCCTGCTGGGGCTGGCGCGCACGCATTTGCTCGCCCGCAACAGCATCGAGCGCCTCGCCGGACACATCGACGAAGCCATCCTGTACATCCTGCTCACCCACAACATCGAACTCGCCCTCGATAGTGAAGCCGCCACGCGCCGCAGCATCGCCGCGCTGGAACCGCACCTTGCCGACGACGGCACGCACCCGCATCTCTCCGCCGAATACAGCGACGCCGAAGACCAATGGAGCATCCGCCTCACCCGCACCCGCCACGGCAACCAGCAGCACAGCACACTGGGCGAAGACTTCCTCGCCAGCGCCGAATACCGCGCCATCCGCACCGCAAGCATGGCTGCCAGTGAAGTCATTGGCGAAGGCGCCATCATTGTGCGCGGCGAAAAACGCCAGCCGGTCACGCGCTTCAGCGAAGCACTGGAATGGCTGCTGAAAGAAGTCGAACGCCACCTCAGCAAGCAGCGTTACAAGGGTCTGGGCGAAATGAACCCCGAACAGCTCTGGGAAACCACCATGGACCCGGCGGTACGCCGCCTGCTGCGCGTACAGATTGAAGACGCCGTCGCGGCGGACGAGATTTTCACCACCCTCATGGGCGACCAGGTCGACCCCCGCCGCGCCTTCATCGAAGAAAACGCCCTGTTTGCCAAAAACATCGACGT
>JAFZMK010000262.1 GCA_017553285.1 Rhodocyclaceae bacterium | reverse complement strand
CGTTGTCGTCACCCCCACGCCCGCGCCCGCGCCTGCGCCGGTTGCCGCACCGGCACCCGCGCCTGCACCGGCACCTGCCCCCGCACCTGCGCCCGCGCCCGCCAAAGCCAAAGCGCCGGAAAAAGCCCCGGCAGCGCAACCGGCACCTGCCCCCGCCCCCGCCAAAGCTGAACCCGATGCCGCGCCCGCGCCCAAGGAAGGTGCTCGCTATGCCGTGCGCATTGGCGAATTCATGCCGCTGGACCAAGCGCAAAACCTGCTCAAAGACGTGCTGACGCAAAAAGAAAGCGCCGCCATCCAGCAGCGCATCACCGTCGGCAACTTCCCGGACCGCGCCGCCGCCCGCGCCGAACAGGCGCGCCTTGCCCAAAGCGGTCATGGCGACTCGGTCGTCGTGCGTGCCAACAATGGCTTTACCGTGCAACTGGGCGTATTCTCTCGTGCCAGCAACGCCGAGCGCCTCGTGCAGCAACTGCGCGGCGCGGGTTTTGACGCCAACAGCGCCGCCCGCGTCACCGTCGGCCCCTACGCCACGCGCGCCGAAGCCGAACAGGCGCTGAGCAAAATCCGCAACAAGAATTCTGTCTCCGGACAAATCATTTCCACCCGCTGAGAGTATCCTTCCCTTTTTCTTCTGAGAGGAGTTTGACCATGAAAATCGAAAGCCCCGCCGTTGGCAGCATCGACATTTCCGAAGATCGCATCATCGAATTTCCGGCTGGTCTGCCGGGTTTTGAAGACCTGCACAAATTCGCCATCCTGCACGAAGAATCCAGCCCCAACAACAATGTCTTCGTGTTGCAAAGCATGGACGACCAGACCCTGGCCTTCTCCATCACCACGCCGGACGCACTCGGCGTGCATTACGACTTCACGCTCAACCCCGAAGAAGCCAAATCCATCGAACTGCAAAACCCTGCCGACGCCTCGGTTGCCATCATCATCCGCAAGGGCGACAACGGCGAAGACAACACCCCCTTCGGTGCCGGTCTGCGCGCCAACTTCATGGCTCCGCTGATTATCAACACCAAGGCGCGCAAAGGCTTGCAGAAAGTCATCACCCGCCTGGGTTGCGACATCACCCTGCGCGCCATCGAAGAAGAGTAAGCCAGCACGCAAGGTTTGGTCATGAGCACACGCACCGCCATCCGCACCGATTCTGCTCCGGCAGCCATCGGCACCTACTCGCAAGCCATCCGCACCGGCAACACCGTCTGGCTCTCCGGCCAGATTGGTCTGGACCCGGCCAGCGGCCAGATGGTCGAAGGCATCGACGCGCAGGTCGAACAAGTATTTGCCAACCTGCGCGCCGTCGTAGATGCCGCCGGCGGCTCGCTCGCCCAGGTCGTCAAAGTCAACGTCTACCTCACTGATCTGGCGCATTTTGGCAAGGTCAACGAGGCGATGGCGAAATACTTCCGCGAACCGTACCCGGCGCGCGCCGCCATTGGCGTGAGCGCGCTGCCGCGCGGCGCGCTCGTCGAAGCAGACGCGGTGCTCGTGCTTGACTGACCCTGCAATCGAAACCTCCCTCGCGGCAAGCGTCTCCCCGGCGCTTGCCGCGCGTCTTTCCCGCATCGGGCTGGTGCGCAACATTGATTTTCTGCTCCACCTGCCGCTGCGCTACGAAGACGAAACCCGCCTCACCCCCATCGCCGAAGCCAAAATCGGGGACACCGTACAGGTCGAAGGCGAAATCCTCCACAGCGAAATTCTCCAACGCAAGCGCCGCCAACTGATTGCGCAACTGCGCGATGATACCGGCACGCTGCACGCCCGCTGGCTGAACTTTTACCCTTCCCTGCCGCCGCGCCTTGCCCCCGGCGCACGTTTTCGCTTTTTTGGCGAAATCCGCGCCGGTTTCAGCGGCATCGAAATGGTGCACCCGCGCATCAGCGCCGTGTCCGAATCCGACACACCGCTGCCCGCCGCCCTCACCCCCGTCTATCCCACCACGGCGGGGCTGGCGCAAAGCGCGCTGCGCAAGCTCATCCTCGCCGCCCTGCGCCTGCCGCCGCCGCCCGAACTGCTGCCGCCTGAACTGTGCGCGCATCTGGGGCTACCCACGCTGCACAACGCCCTCAGCCTGCTGCATCAGCCGCCCGCCGGCACCGACCCCGCCACCCTCGCCCCCGAAAATGATCACCCCGCCTGGCAGCGTTTGCGTTTTGAAGAACTGCTCGCCCAGCAAATCACCCTGCGCCGCGCCTGGGCTGCGCGCCGCGCGCAAACCGCGCCGGTGCTCCACGCCCGCGCCGACGACCTTGCCGCGCAACTCCTCACCCGCCTGCCCTTTCAGCTCACCGCCGCGCAAGAGCGCGCGCTGGCCGAAATCGACGCCGACCTTGCCCGCGCCCACCCCATGCAACGCCTGCTGCAAGGCGACGTCGGCAGCGGCAAAACCATCCTCGCCGCGCTCGCCATGCTGCGTGCCGCCAGCAACGGCCAGCAAGCCGTGCTCATGGCACCCACCGAAATTCTGGCCGAACAACACCACCAGCGCCTCACGCAATGGTTCGCCCCGCTAGGGCTGGCGCTCGAACGCATCGCCGCCACGGGCAACCGCAAACAGCGTCAAGCCGCCTTGCAGCGGCTGCAAAGCCAGCAAAGCCGCATTGCCGTCGGCACCCACGCCCTGCTCGAAGACCCCGTCGCCCTGCCCGCGCTGGCGCTGGCGGTGGTCGACGAACAGCACCGCTTCGGCGTGCGCCAGCGTCTTGCCCTGCGCCAGAAAACCACCCACAGCGTACCGCACCTGCTGATGATGAGCGCCACCCCGATTCCGCGCACGCTCGCCATGACGCACTTTGCCGATCTGGACTGCACCACCATCGACGAACTGCCGCCCGGGCGCACCCCCATCCGCACCCTGCTTGCCACCGACGCACGCCGCGCCGAAATCATCGCCCGCCTCGCCCACGCCTGCGCCAGCGGCGCGCAAGCCTACTGGGTCTGCCCGCTGATTGAAGAATCGGAAACGCTGCAACTGCAAACCGCCTGTGAGACCCACGCCCGCCTGCAAAGCGAACTGCCGCAACTTGCCATCGGTCTCGTACACGGGCGCCTGAAGCCTGCCGAAAAAGCGCAGGTCATGCAGCAATTTTCCGACGGCGCGCTGCACATCCTCGTCGCCACCACCGTCATCGAAGTCGGCGTGGATGTTCCCCGCGCCAGCATCATGGTCATCGAACATGCCGAACGTTTCGGGCTGGCGCAACTGCACCAGTTACGCGGACGTGTCGGGCGCGGGCGCGCGCAATCGACCTGCATCTTGCTCTACAGCCCGCCGCTGTCCGCCACCGCCCGCGACCGCCTGCAAGTCATCCACCGCCACACCGACGGCTTCGCCATCGCCGCCGAAGACCTGCGCATCCGTGGTCCCGGCGAATTTATCGGCGCGCGTCAATCGGGCGTGCCCATTTTGCGCCTGGCCGACCTTACCCGTGATGAACCGCTGATTGCCCCTGCCCGCCAGCTTGCCGAAGAACTCCTCACCCACGCCCCCGAACGCGCGCACGCCATCGCCCAACGCTGGTTCGGCGCCACCGAAGCCCTGCTCAACGCATAACGCGCCGGACGCGAAAACGGCGGGCAAAAAAAAAGGGCGATGCGCCCTTTCTTTTTTACCACTGCCGAAAAATTGTGGAGCGGGAAACGAGTCTCGAACTCGCGACCTCAACCTTGGCAAGGTTGCGCTCTACCAACTGAGCTATTCCCGCCTGATGGCCCGGCAAAATGCCGAACCGAAAAAATGCTGGCGCGCTCGGCAGGATTCGAACCCACGACCCCCTGGTTCGTAGCCAGGTACTCTATCCAACTGAGCTACGAGCGCGTCAATGAAGCCGCCCATTATAGCAGCCCCAACTTTTCCGTCAACACTCACGCAGCAAACCGCACCGCACCATTGACTTGCGCCCGACGCGGGCGCAGGATGAACGCCGCTGTGATGCGTTGTATCGTGAAGGAAACGAGAAGTCCGGCAGCCCAGTCTGCCGCATACTTGAGATGACGGTTCGAATCCGTCCGCGCATCACAGCGCCCCGCCACGCCACCTCAATGTCCCCCAAAGCAAAACAGGCCGCGCTGCTGTGGCAGGCGGCCTGTTGTGGGAATTGGTTGCGGGAACCGCTGCCGTCCGTTTCGTAGAAAAGCCGGTTTGCATCCGTATCAAGGGACTGAAGTAAATGGATGCCCGCGCCAGAAATTCTCTTTTCATACACACCCATGCACAGACCGGCGCTGCTGGTTTGTCGGGCATTGTCGTCAACTCATTGGAGGACTGAAAAATGGCAGCATCACTCAACATGGTTCAACTCATCGGCAACCTGGGGCGCGATCCGGAATTGCGTGCATTCCCAAACGGCGGCTGCGTGGCAAACGTAAGCCTAGCGACAACCGGACGCTGGAAAGACCGCCAGACAGGGGAAGCGCGCGAAGCGACCGAGTGGCACAACATCGTTTTCCACGACCGTCTCGCAGAAATTGCCGAACAGTACCTGCACAAAGGTTCCCCGGTCTACGTCAAGGGGCAGCTTCGCACCCGCAAGTGGCAGGACAAAGACGGTCAGGATCGCTACACCACAGAAATCCATGTGGATGAAATGCTGATGCTGGGCAGCAAGCAAGACGGAGCAGCCGCTGATGCGCCCTCGGATGACAGCGACGACGACGAAGAAGAAATCTGACCAACCGTGTGCGCAGACAGCCCACAGTCTGCGCGCAACAGCCAAGGAATTTGAGACCCACAATGAAAAATATCGACATCATCCGGCGTGCCGAACATGCGCTGTACGTGCATTTTGCCGCCACCGGCGAGACCAAAAACGCAACCGTACTGCGTCTGGATCGCGGCATCACCATAGAGCATACGGGCAACGACCTCATCGCCCGCTACCCAGACGGCCAACATGTCGTCCTCGACAGTTTCCCCATGCAGAGCCTTGGTCATAATGCCGAAATCCGTCTGAAAGATGCGGTATGCAACTACATCCGCTTCCGTCAGGTCGCCCACATCTGGAAATCTCTGGTCAAATGGATTGTTGCGCCCGCGATAATCTTCATCTCCATACTGGCGCTCAACGCAACCGCCGTTGGCTTTGCCCTGAACGAACCCAAACCGGCGGCACAACCGTATCCTTCGCCGCAACCTGCTCCAACACAACCCGCACCCACCGCACTGCGCGCGCCCACCAACACCCCCGCGCTGACCCCGCCGAATCTGGCCAAGCTCTTGCGAGGCGGCGTAGATGCCGGAAACTTTACCGTGCAGCTATCTTCCGGCGACAAGGGCACGCTATACGTATTCTCTGATCCCGCCTGCCCGCATTGCCGCAAGCTCGATGCAGAGCTTGCCAAACTCGCCGATGAGTACACCATCCACCTCTACCCTGTCGGCGTCATCGGCGGCGACGATTCAATGCGCAACATCGCCAAACTGTTATGCGCTGATCCCAAAGAGCGAGCGGCGCTGTGGCAAAAGGCCATCCACGGCGAAGAGCTGACCGAAGAAGACTGCGACATCGGTTCCGAGGCCGCATCGCGCAACAGCAGGGTTTTCCGTGGTCTGCGTTTTGCCGGTGTGCCCACCATCATCAACGGCGACGGCGAACCAACGCCCGACGATGTGCCCAACCGGGCGAAAGCGATTGCGGCATGGATGCAAACAACAAGTAAATAAGCATTCATTTACACAACATGGCCGACTACCTGCACTTCTCTGATGAGTTCCTGGAACACCTGCGCACGCGGGTGGACTTGGTCGCACTCATCGAACAGGAGGTGACGCTCAAACGCTCTGGGCGGAACATGGTCGGGCTGTGCCCGTTCCACGAAGAAAAAACGCCCTCCTTCACTGTCTCACCCGAACGACACAGTTATCGGTGCTTTGGATGTGGCGCGTATGGCGATGCAATCGAATGGGTACGGCAACGCCAACATCTGTCGTTTCACCACGCGGTCGCGTACCTGGCAAAGCAATGCGGCATCACCCTGCCGCAAGCCGAGAACAGCCAGCAAACGCAGCAAGACCGCAAACACCTGGCCGCCGTCTATCAGGTATTGCAAGAGGCTGCCCGCATCTTCACGCGCGGACTGGACAAAAGCCCTACTGCCCGCAAATACCTGGAACAGCGCGGCTTGACTGCGGAAACCATCAACACCTTCGGCTTGGGTGTAGTCGCCAAAGGAATCATCCATCTGCTGACGGAGCGCAAGGATGCGCTACTGGCGGCAGGCTTGGCCGTGCAAGGTGACAATGCCGCCGTTTATGACCTCTTTCGGCACCGCATCATGATTCCGATCCACAGCGAGAGCGGCAATCTGATCGGCTTTGCTGGCCGCACCATGTCCAAAAGGGCGGATACGCCGAAGTACATCAACAGCCCAGAAACGGAGCTATTCCACAAGGCGAACGAACTCTATGGCCTGCACCTCGCCCGCCCCGCCATCCGCGAAACCGGCGTAGCCATCGTCGTAGAAGGCTATTTCGACGTGATTGCGCTGCATCAGGCGGGAGAACAGCGTGCCGTCGCCCCAATGGGGACAGCCCTGACCGTCCCGCAGGCTCGGCGGCTATTGATGCACGCGGACAACATCATCTTTGCATTTGACGGGGATGCGGCAGGCCGCAAGGCAGCCCTGTCCGCAGCCCCGATCTTGCTGGATGAATTGACGGACACGAAGACGGTACGCTTCCTGTTTTTACCCGACGGCGAAGATCCGGACAGTTTCATCCGCGCGCACGGCCTGGACGCATGGCAAAGCCAGCTTGACCAAGCCTTGCCCCTCAGCGCCTTGCTGACCGACTACGTATCATCATCCGCCAGCGGCATCGACCACAACATCCCGGAAAGCCAGGTCGCCCCCGCCCGCCGTGCGCTGGCAATCCTCGCGCGCATCCAGCGCGCCCCCATCTTCGCCCGCGCCCTGCAAGCTAGGTTTGAAAACCTGATTGGCATCAAGATGGATGGTCTATGCTGATGCGCACCCGCAGCAATCAACGCCGTTTTACCCACCCATCTTGGCTTGCTTGTAAATAAACATGTACTTACTTATTTATGTGAAGGTGTAATCACATGAGCCTGAACCCTGAACACGAAATAGAAGCGGGCAAGCTGTCGCTGGACACCCGATCAACGGAGCAGCGTTTTTTTGCCGCGCTGTTTCAGCCAACGACATATCGCACGGTACTGATCCTGTTCATCGCTGTGCAGTTATACCTGCCCGCGCTCTGGCCGGTCTGGGTCGTCGTCCTTTGGGCGCTGAACATGTCGTTTCAGGATCAGAAATTCAGGATGCCGCTTCGGATGCCCAAGGACATGGGCGGGATTGACCGCACCGATTTTTACGAAGAACTGGTTGAGGAAGGCACGTTTGTCAAAAAAACCCGCACGCGGCGGCGCTATGGCAAAGCAAACGGAATCCTGTATCTGGGCTTCATGCGTTCCGACAACCAGCACGAACAGGGGCGCGAACTCTGGCTGACCAACTCGGACGCGCGCACGCACATGTTCACGGTCGGCACCACGGGCAGCGGCAAATCTGAATCGCTGATGGGCATTTTCCACAACGCGATTTGCTGGGGATCGGGCGCGTGCTACGGCGACGGCAAGGCGGATTCCAACCTCGCCTTCTGCCTGTGGTCGCTTGCCCGTCGTCATGGCCGTGAGGACGATTTTTTGATTTTGAACTACCTCACCGGCGGCACCGATCCGTTCGAGCGCATCGTCAACGAAGAAAAAGGCGTGTTTGCCGGGAAAGCCAGCCTCGCGCAATCGAACTCCCTCAATCCGTT
>JAFZMK010000261.1 GCA_017553285.1 Rhodocyclaceae bacterium | reverse complement strand
TACGCTTTGGCTTCACCGCCAAACTTGCGCGACAAAATGGTGGTAATCGCTGCCGTCAGCGTGGTTTTACCGTGGTCGACGTGACCAATCGTACCGACGTTTACGTGCGGCTTCGTGCGTTCAAACTTACCCTTCGCCATGTCAATCTCCTTGGATTACTGATTTACTTTGCGGGCATACGCCCAAAGCCAAAAAATGGTGCCCATAACGTGACTTGAACACGTGACCTCTCCCTTACCAAGGGAGTGCTCTACCGCTGAGCTATATGGGCAGATTCACACACCAACCGGAGCACTGGAGCGGGCGACGAGGTTCGAACTCGCGACATCTTGCTTGGAAGGCAAGTGCTCTACCAACTGAGCTACACCCGCAATCTTTCGCAGACCTTCCGGCGCACACGCCACCGCAGCCTCTGGCATGGTGTTGGTGGAGGGGGAAGGATTCGAACCTTCGAAGGCAGAGCCGGCAGATTTACAGTCTGCTCCCGTTGACCGCTTGGGTACCCCTCCAAACGCTAAGCTGTCCATTGTATGGCGCACACACAACGCTGTCAACAAAAACCCCACCACAACCCCTGCCCGTCCCCGTTTTCCCGCACGCCAGACAAACAAAGAGGCGCCCGCGCGCCCCTTTGGCTTTGTTGTTTTGTGTGGATAGCGCGCCGGTTGCGATTCTGCCCGCGCCCGGCAAGCATATCGCCGCGCAGCCGCCCGGTGTGGGCGCGTGTGTTGGGCGCGTCGAAAGCGTCTGTGCGGGTGATAGAATCGGCGGCTTCCTTTTTTCCGCCGCCATCCCTCATGCAGTTTCTGGGTTTTGCCCTGCCGAACAATCTTTTCGTCGCGCCCATGGCGGGGGTGACGGATCGTCCCTTTCGCCAGTTGTGCAAGAAAATGGGCGCGGGGATGGCGGTGTCCGAGATGGTGACCAGCAATTCGCTGCTCTACGGCAGCGCGAAAACGCGCCGGCGCGCCAATCACGCGGGCGAGGTGGAACCCATTTCGGTGCAGATTGCCGGTGCGGTGCCCGAAATGCTGGCCGAGGCGGCGCGCTACAACGCCGAGCGCGGCGCGCAGATTATCGACATCAATATGGGCTGTCCGGCCAAGAAGGTGTGCAACGTTATGGCCGGTTCGGCGCTGATGCGCGATGAGGCGCTGGTCGAACGCATTTTGCGCGCGGTGGTGCGCGCCGTGCCCGATACACCCGTCACGCTCAAAATCCGCACCGGCTGGAACCACGAACAGCGCAATGCGCCGCAGATTGCCCGCATTGCCGAAGATTGCGGCGTGCGCGCGCTGGCCATCCATGGGCGCACGCGCGCTGACCAATACCGGGGCGAGGCGGAATACGACACCATCGCGCAGGTGAAGGCGTGCGTGTCGATTCCCGTCATTGCCAATGGCGACATCACCACGCCGGAAAAGGCGCGCCATGTGCTGGACTACACCGGCTGCGATGGGCTGATGATTGGCCGCGCAGCACAGGGGCGCCCGTGGATTTTTCGCGAAATCGCCCATTTTCTTGCCACCGGCGAGCATCTGCCGGCACCGCTGGTTTCTGAAATTCACGCCGTGTGTCGCGCGCATGTGCTGGATTTGTATGATTTTTATGGCGTCGATTGTGGCGTGCGCATCGCCCGCAAACACATTGCTTGGTATACCAAAGGGCTGGCGGGTTCTGCCGCCTTTCGCCGCCGCATGAATGAATGGGACGCGCCCGAAGGTCAACTGGATGCGGTCGATGAATTTTTCACCGCCCAGGCGCGCGCTTCCCGCCATCTTGTCTACGACACGGCTGCTGCCGCTACGACCGAGGAAACGGTATGAAAACCACGCCCGCACATCTGGATGACAATTCGCGCATGTCGCTGGCCGAATGCGTGCGGCGCACGCTCGATGCCTGCCCGATTGATCCCCACAGCCCGTTTTCGACGGATTTGCACGCGCTGGTCATCCAGTGCGTGGAGCGCCCGCTGCTGGCCTGGGCGCTGGAAAAAACCAACCATAACCAAACCAACGCTGCCCGCCTGCTGGGCATCAACCGCAACACGCTGCACCGCAAGCTGACGCAGTACAACATGCTCTAACCACGCTCCCTTCCCTTTCCACCTTTCCACTTTTCCGGATTGTTTCGCCATGAATGCTTCCCAAGCCCTGCTTAGTGTTTCCGATAAACGCGGTCTCGTCGATTTTGCCCGTGGCCTGCATGAACTGGGCATTCGCCTGCTCTCCACCGGCGGCACTGCCCGCGCGCTGACCGATGCCGGTTTGCCGGTGACCGAAGTCGGTCAATACACCGGCTTTGCCGAAATGCTCGATGGGCGGGTGAAAACCCTGCACCCGAAAATTCACGGTGGCATCCTCGCCCGCCGCGACCTGCCCGAACACATGCAGGCGATTGCCGAACACGGCATCGAGCGCATCGACCTCGTCGTCGTCAATCTCTATCCCTTCGTGCAGACCATCGCCCGTGCGGACTGCACCTTTGCCGAGGCGATTGAAAACATCGACATCGGCGGCCCTTCGATGGTGCGCGCGGCGGCGAAAAACCACGGCGACGACGCCGGTGGCGTGGGTATTGTCACCGACCCGGACGACTACCCCGCGCTGCTTGCCGAGCTGCAACAAAACCACGGCGCACTGAGCACCGCCACGCGCCGCGCGCTGGCCGCCAAAGCCTTCACCCACACCGCGCGCTATGACGCGGCCATTGCCAATTACCTCACCGGCACGGCGCACGCCCAACAGCCTAGCGATTTTCCCGCCGCCTTGCAGCTTGCCTTCGACAAGGCGGAAGAACTGCGCTATGGCGAAAACCCGCACCAGCGCGCGGCGTTTTACCGCGATGCGAACGCCTGCGCAGGCGGCATCGCGCGCGCCGAACAACTGCAAGGCAAGGCGTTGTCTTACAACAATCTGGCGGATGCCGATGCGGCCTGGAACGCCGTTTGCGCCTTTGCGCCGCAAACGCCCGCGTGCGTCATCGTCAAACACGCCAACCCCTGCGGCGCGGCGCTGGCCGCGTCTGCCGAAGCCGCGTACCGCCGCGCCTTTGCCACTGACCCGACTTCGTCCTTTGGCGGCATCATTGCCTTCAACACCCGCGTCGATGCCGAGGCCGCCCGCGCCGTCAGCGCGCAGTTTCTGGAAGTGCTCGTCGCGCCGGAATACTCGGACGAGGCACTCAGCGTGCTGGCAGCCAAGCCCAACGTGCGCGTATTGCGCGCGCAGCCGCTGCAAACCGGCGGCCAGCGCGATTACAAGCGCATCGGCGGCGGTCTGCTGGTGCAGGATAGCGACGATTTGCCGCTGGATGAAGCCGCGCTGCGCTGTGTGACAAAACGCCAGCCCACGGAAGCCGAACGTGCCGACCTGCTCTTTGCCTGGCGCATTGCGCAGTATGTGAAATCGAACGCCATCGTCTATTGCCGCGAGCAAGCCACCGTCGGCATCGGCGCGGGGCAGATGAGCCGCGTCGACTCCGCCCGCATCGCCGTCATCAAGGCCGGACACGCGGGGCTGGACGTTGCCGGCAGCGTGGTTGCATCGGACGCTTTCTTCCCCTTCCGCGACGGGCTGGACGTGCTGGCGCAGGCCGGTGCGCGCGCCGTCATTCAGCCCGGCGGCTCGGTGCGCGATGAAGAAGTCATCCAGGCCGCCAATGAGCACGACATCGCCATGCTCTTTACCGGCGCGCGCCACTTCCGCCACTGACCCCGTTTTTCCCCATCTCCGATTCTGCACACACAAGAGCGCCCATCATGAAAAAAATCCTCGTCATCGGCTCCGGTGGCCGCGAACACGCCATCGCCTGGAAACTGGCGCAATCGCCCAAAGTCACGCAAGTGTTTGTCGCCCCCGGCAACGCGGGCACGGCGCGCGAAGAAAAACTGCACAACTGCCCGCTGGAAAGTTTTGAAGAACTGGCCGAGTTCGCGCGCAAAGAAGGCATCGCCTTCACCGTCGTCGGTCCCGAAGCGCCGCTGGCCGCCGGTATTGTCGACCATTTCCGCGCCCACAATCTGCCCATTTTTGGCCCCACCGCCGCCTGCGCCCGACTGGAAAGTTCCAAAGAGTTTGCCAAAGAATTCATGGTGCGCCACGCCATCCCCACCGCCCGCTATCAGGCGTTTGAAGATGCCGCCGCCGCCCACGCTTACGTGGACGCCGAAGGCGCGCCCATCGTCATCAAGGCAGACGGACTGGCCGCCGGAAAAGGCGTGGTGGTTGCCGAGACGCTGGAAGACGCCCACGCCGCCATCGACGCCATGCTCTGCCACGGCAGCATGGGGCAAGCCGGTGCGCGCGTAGTCATCGAAGAATATCTGCGCGGCGAAGAAGCCAGCTTCATCGTGCTGGCAGACGGCAAAACCGCCCTGCCGCTGGCCACCAGTCAAGACCACAAACGTCTGCTGGACGGCGACACCGGCCCCAACACCGGCGGCATGGGCGCGTATTCACCCGCGCCAGTGGTCACGCCCGAAATTCACGCCCGCGTCATGCAAGAAATCATCCAGCCCACGCTCGCCGCGATGGCAAAAGAGGGCAACCCGTACACCGGCTTTCTCTATGCCGGGCTGATGATTGACGAGGCCGGCGCGCCGCGCGTCATTGAATTTAACTGTCGCCTGGGCGACCCGGAAACCCAGCCCATCATGATGCGGCTGGCATCCGACTTTCCCGAACTCATCGAAGCCGCGCTGGCGGCGCGGCTGCACGAAACCAATGTTGACTGGGATCGCCGCGCCGCCATTGGCGTCGTGCTCGCCGCCGAAGGCTATCCCGCCGCGCCGCGCAAGGGCGACGTCATCACGGGACTACCCGCCGCGCACGCTCCCGCCGAGCCGGACGCCCACATCTTCCACGCCGGCACCATCGCCGACGAAGCCGGACAGGTGCGCACCCACGGCGGGCGCGTGCTGTGCGTGACCGCGCTGGGCGAGACGCTGAGCAGCGCACAGCGCCGCGCCTACGCGCTGGTACGCAGCATCCAGTTTGCCGGCTGCCAATACCGCCAAGACATCGGCCACCGCGCCCTCGCCCGGCGCACGGCTGCGCATTCCTGAAAGCACCGTGCCTTGATTGCCTGCGCAAACGCCCTACAATGGCGCTATCTTTAGTGCCGCCGCGAAGGAGCACGAAATGGCAAAGTCCTTATTTGATGAAATCGGCTGGGAACGCGCAAGCGACCTGATGTGTGAAGCTACGCGCCAAGCCATCGCCGAAGCGCACGCACACGGTCTGCCGGTCACGGCGCAAGTCGACGGCGTCCTCTCCCGCATCTTTCCCGATGGTCATGTAGAACCCGTGCAGCCTGCGCCGGAAATCGCAAAGAAAAAAACTTTGGCCGCATGAGCGCAAACACCTCACCGGGTGAAACCACCACGCGCCCGCGAATCATCGTTTTCGCCGGACCAAACGGTTCGGGAAAGACCACCATCACGGAAAGCCTCAAGCATCAAGGGGCGTTTCCTGCCACCTACATCAACGCCGACGACATTGCCCGCACCGAGCTGGGGCACATGCCCGACCTGTTCAGGCGCAACCTGAGCGCTGCCAAACTGGCTGAACAGCGCCGCAATCATGCGCTGGAAAAGGGAATTTCTTTTGCCTGTGAAACCGTCATGTCCACACCCGGCAAGCTCGCCCTGCTCCAGCAAGCCAAAAGCAATGGTTTTCAGGTGGAACTGGTATTCATCACAACGTGCGATGCAGAAATCAACATCGCCCGTATCTCAAACCGGGCAGCGCTTGGCGCTCATTCGGTCGCGCCAGACAAGGTGCGCGAACGCTATGCGCGTGCCATGCGGCTTGTACCCAGCGCACTCGAACTAGCTGATACCTTTGAGGCTTTTGACAACAGCACTACAAAACCCATGCGTGTAGCGACAAAGTGCGATCAAACTTTGGTGCAGATGAACGCGGACAAAGCGCCCCTCTGGGTCGCAAAGCACCTGCTTGAACCGTGGCGCGAACGAATGGATTCCCGGGCACGGATTGTGGAAACGTTCCGGCAAACCGTCGCAAAAATGCCGGGGGAACTGAAAGATGCGGACATCCGCCACGGCAAAAGCTACGCCGGGTTCGTGCTTGCAGTCACGAAGCATCACATCCTGCAAAAAATCGGGACGAACGAATACATCGTACATGACCGCTCGCTATGCCCGCCTGTACAGCTAGAGACAGGAAAAACCGCCCTGCTCGCCTATCAATACGAGCAGGGCGGGAAGCATGTCGAACAGGCTCGCAACGCGCGCGCCTGAAAAACACAGCAAAGCACAACAGAAATGCCCGCAAGCCTCGTATCTGACAAGCATAATCGCCCCCGCCCCGCCAATTTGTGGCTGTTTGTCCTGACCAGCCTGTGCCTGGGATTTTTTGCGGGCGCGCTGGTCTGGCTGGTTTTGCAGTTCCTCCAGCTCGGCACAGGTCTGTTGTGGCAAGACCTGCCTGCGGCGCTGGGCGTCGCGCCATACAGCGCAGCGTTTCAGCTCTACGCGCTGTTGATTTGTCTCGCTGGCGGCGTGCTGATTGGCCTCTGGCAGCGCCGCCACGGTGTGT
>JAFZMK010000260.1 GCA_017553285.1 Rhodocyclaceae bacterium | reverse complement strand
TCATAGGCGTTGATGCGTCCGCCCAGAATGTTGACGAAGGCGGCGACTGTCATCTTGAAGTAATCCATGCCGATCACCACGCTGCCGCAGACAAGTTGCGCGCGGCAAGGGCTGCGGGTGGGCGCGCGGCGCACCGGCACCAGCAGGATGTGGCGCAGCGTTTCCTCGCGTTTGCGAATGGCGGCGTAGTGGCGCTTTTCCGAGCGCGAACCGGCCAGAAAACCCAGCATCAGCAGCGCGGCAAAGATGCCCAGTTGAATCAGCAAACCCATGCCTTCAGCTCCCGGCCTGCGCCAGCACCACGGCTGCGCCGTAGGCAAAGACTTCCGCCGCGCCCGAAGTGATGGACGCCGTCGACAGGCGCACGTTCAGCACCGCGTTGGTGCCGATGGCTTCGGCCTCGGCTTCCATGCGCGCGATGGCTTCATCGCGGGTTTCCTGCAAAAGCTCGGTGTAGCCTTTGAGTTCGCCGCCCACCATGTTTTTCAGCCCGGCCATGAGGTCGCGCCCCATATGCTTGGCGCGCACGGATGAGCCTTGTACCAGCCCGAGGTGTTTGGTGATGGTTGCACCGGGAATGGCTTCCAGCGTAGACAAGAGCAGCTTGGGCATGGCGGGTTCTCCTGCAAAAAGGGAATGAAAACGGCGCACCGTACCCGCCCGCGCAGCGGCTGTCAATTTTCGGGCGGGTGCGGGCGACTTGGCAGATGAAACCTTTGAAACCTTTGCATATTCATCTGCTGTACGGCACAATTACGGCAAAGGAGTGTTCTACCATGACCGCTGCTAGCGCCATCTCCCGCCTTGAACTTCGCCTTGCTCCCCATGACAAGGCGCGCATCACGCGCGCCGCATCCTTGCGCGGCATGGCGCTATCTTCCTTTGTTCGAGACACCTTGCTACGCGAAGCGGACGCTGCGATTGCTGCAAGCGAAGTGGTCACGCTGTCCGTTGAAGAATCGCGCCGTTTCCTGGCCGCCCTCGACAAACCCTTCCGTCCCAACAAGAGGCTGGCAAAAGCAATGGCTTTAGCGGCGGAAGTCAAACGTATTTGACGCGGCATGGCGCTGGCTTTTTCTCGCTTGAACAAGCGCCTGCATGACCGCGAGGGCTTCGCTTGCGGCGTGGATGCGCTGGACTGCTACTTGCGCCATCACGCAGGGCAACACCAGCGTGACGGCATCGCTACGACCCACGTCTTGATTGACGACACCAATCCATCCCGCATTCTTGGTTATTGTTCACTGTCCGCTGCGCAACTGCATTTGCAGGAATTGATGGAGAAAGACCGCAAGAAGCTCTCGTCCTATCCAGTGCCAGCGGTGCGCGTTGGCAGGCTGGCTGTTTCCAGTGCGGAACACGGCAAAGGCTACGGACAAAGGCTGCTTGGCTATGTGGTTGAGTTGGCTTTATCCGTGCGTGATGTTTTGGGTGTGCGCGCACTGGTTGTGGACGCCAAGGATGAACAGGCGGCGGCATTTTATGAAGCGTTTGGCTTTCAACGCACCATGTCAGGCGCGCGAACCCTCTATCTTCCGATTTAGGCAGGTTTGGGGGCGCGGCGCAGGTCAATCTGCCGGTGTGTTGGGCGGGGCTGCGCGCCAGTAGCGGGGGTGGGTGCGGCGTTCGGTGGTGATGGTTGCGTTTTGGCTTAGATCGAACGTGATGGCGCCTTCTTCGTCGGTGCGCCAGATGTGTGCGCCTCGGGCGCGCCAGCGGGCTAGGGTGGCCTCGGCGGGGTGGCCGAAGGTGTTGTGGAAACCGGCGGAAATCAGGACGTGACGCGCGCCGGTGGCGGCGACGAATGCGGGCGAGGAGGAATGGGCGCTGCCGTGGTGGGCGGCTTGTACGAAGTCGGCGGAAAAGTCTGCGCCCTGGGCGAGCAGGGCGGTTTCAAAGGCTTCGCCGATGTCGCCGGTGAGCAGCAGGGCGGTGCCGTCGGCGGCGCGGATGCGCAGCAGGCAGGAGCGGTCGTTGTCGTGCGCGGCGTGTGCCGTCGCTTCGCTGTGCGGGGAGAGGTATTCAAAGCGCACGCCGTCCCAGTCCCAGTGTGTGCCGGCAAGGCAGGGGTGCTGCGCGGCGTTGGGCGGGGCGAACGAGGCGTCGATGCGTGCAACGCGCATTGCGTCCAGCAACGTGGCGGCGCCGCCGGTGTGGTCGCGGTCGTCATGCGAGAGCACCAGCGCATCGAGGCGCCGGATGCCTTGCGCGGCGAAGTAGGGCAGCAACACGTTTTGCCCGGCGTCGCGCCCGCCGGGCCAGGCGGGGCCGGTG
>JAFZMK010000259.1 GCA_017553285.1 Rhodocyclaceae bacterium | reverse complement strand
GCCGTCCAGAACCCTTGCCGTCATGGAAATGCTCCTCATGAAAAAGAACGGCGCATTTTAGCGCAGCCCCGCGAGCGGCAAAAACGCTTATCCTCTCGCCTGCCCACGAACCGCCCACGGAGTTTCCGCCATGTCTGCCTGTCTGATTGCGCTCACCGATCTCCTCACGCCGATGCGCGCCAGCGGCGAAGATGCCGCCACCTTGTTGAACAACCTGCTCTCCAACGACCTGCGGCAGGTGCGCGACGAGGCGGGACAATGGAGCAGTCTGAACAGCCCGAAAGGGCGGATGCTGGCGAACTTTCCGCTCTGGCGGCAGGGCGAGGGCTTTGTGCTCGCCCCCGCAGCCGACTTGGCCAATGCGCTGCTCAAAAAACTGTGCTTATATAAATTGCGCAGCAAGGTGCAGTTTGCCGTTGCCGACGACCTCGCCCTCTTTGCCGCCAGCGGCGAGGAAGCGGCAATTTCCGCCGCGCTGCACGCTGCCGCCCTGCCGCCTTTGCCGGATGCGCCCGTGGGCTGTGCGCGCGATGCGGGCGGGCGCGTATGTGTGCGGCTGGCGGCATCGCTCGCCCTGCTGAGCCTGCCCGCGCACGATGCTGCGGCGTGCGGGCAGGCGCTGCACGCTGCCGGTTTGCGCCAAGGTACGGAAAACGACTGGCAGCTTGCACTCATCGATGCGCGCCTGCCGTTGATTTGCGCCGCCACGCAGGAAGCCTTCGTGCCGCAGATGTTGGGCTTTGAAACCATTGGCGTCAGTTTCACCAAAGGCTGCTATCCCGGCCAGGAAGTCATCGCCCGCGCCCAGCATCTGGGCAAGGTCAAGCGCCAGCTTGTCTCGCGCACGCTGGATGCGCCCGCCGCCATTGGCAGCACATTGGACGATGGTGCGCGGCTGGTGAGCCTTGCCGCCGCGCCTGCGGGCGGGTTTGTCGCGCTGGCGGTCTCCGCGCCCGACGCTGCCCAGTAAGGCGCGCGCGCAGCACATTTCTTTTCCTGTTCAAGCGTTTTGCCACCGGCAACGGCACGGCGGCAGGCAAAACTTGCCGCATTTGCCGCCCTCTGCCGCCGGGCGGCAAAGCGGGAATATTCCACACTTCGCGCATAAGGCATTGATTACAATGATTTTATAAAACTGGCACGCTTCCTGCATAGAGGAGGGCAAGGTCCCGCGAATCGGTAAGCAACACAAGAGTGCGCCATTTGCGGGAGTGATTAACCCTCTTTTTAGGAGCAGCACAAAATGCCTCAAGCACAAGTCATCAACACCAACGTCCCCTCCTTGAACGCGCAACGCAACCTGAGTGGGACTGGTGGCGCACTGGCCGTTTCCCTTCAACGCCTCTCGTCCGGTCTGCGCATCAACAGCGCCAAGGACGACGCCGCAGGTCTGGCCATTTCCGAACGCTTCAGCGCACAAATCATCGGCTCGAACCAAGCCCGGCGCAACGCCAACGACGGTATCTCGCTGGCGCAAACCGCCGAAGGCGCGCTGAAAACCTCTGCCGACATTCTGCAACGCATCCGCGTGCTGGCTGTGCAATCGGCCAACGCCACGAACAGCCCCAGCGACCGTCAAGCGCTCAACGACGAAGTCAACGCGCTGACTGCCGAACTGGACCGCATCGCCCGCACGGCGGAATTTAACGGTCGCAAGATGCTCGATGGTTCCTTCACCTCGGCCATCTTCCAGGTCGGTCCCAACGCCAACCAGACCATCACCGCAACGTCGGCGAACTTCACCACCAACTCTTACGGCAACTACCGTATCGGCGGGCGCGTGGCAGACACGGCTGGCGGCCCCGGCGACCTCGTGCTCGGCACCAACGAAGCCGGTGCAGTGCGGGCGCAAGCCGGCACGTCAGGCGGTGTTTCTGCCATTCCTGCCGGCACGCTGACTGTCGCCGGTGGAGCCGGTTCCTTTGAACTGGAATACCCGGCGGGCGCCTCGGCCAAGCAGATTGCCGAAAAAGTCAACATGGTCACCCAGTCGACCGGCGTGAAAGCCACCGCCCATACCCAACTGGATCTGGTCGAGATGCAGCAAGGTTCTTCCTACGTGCTGGAAGTGGCCTCCAACAACATCACCACCCAACCGGTGAAAATCGCCTTCACCATTGGCGGCATCTCAGGCGAAGGATCGGTGACCAACACCGACCACCTCTCCGGCGCAGTCGATGCCTTCAACAAGGTCGCTGCCAAAACGGGGATTTCTGCCCGCGTCAATGAAAAAGGCGACGGCATCACCCTGGTCAATGACAACGGCGAAGACATCGTGTTTGCCAACCAGTCTGCCACCGGCAACGACATCACCATGCAGCTGACAGGCGGCGCCACCATGGCCGGCACCAACATCCTCACCGCAGCCAACACCAACGAGGTGGGCAAAACGGGAGCCGGCTCGATTCGCGTCACCGGACAGGTCACCTTCGATTCGCACATGTCCTTCGGGGTCACCGACTCGAACGCAGTTGCCGACAACGTCACTGCCGGGGGATTCCTTATCTCGGACAGCGGAACCACACCCGTGGGTGGACAGTTGCAGACCATGCAAAATGCCGATGTCACCACGGTCGATGCCTCGTACCGCACGATCAACCTGGTGGATGCCGCGCTCGACACCATCAACGCCCAACGTGCCGCCTATGGTGCCCTGCAATCGCGCTTTGAAAACACCATCACCAACTTGCAGGTGTCTTCTGAAAACATGAGCGCAGCCCGCAGCCGCATCCGCGACACCGACTTCGCGGAAGAAACTGCCGAGCTGACCCGCGCGCAGATTCTGCAACAGGCTGGCACAGCCATGCTCTCCCAGGCCAACGCGCTGCCGCAGCAAGTCTTGCAATTGCTGTCGTAAGCGAGGCCGACACACACGGCGGCGCCCGGCCGGCATTCCGGGCGCAGGCCGCACACTTTGTGCTGCAACTACCGGTGTGTCGTCATTTTCGGCCTCCGGATTTGCTTTACCGCCCTTCACCGGGCGGTTTTTTTTGGCTTGAAGCCCCCCGCCTGAATCTGTTAGCCTGCCCGGCTTTACCAACACACGCACGCACCACATCATGACTTCCTACTTCAAGCAACACCCCACCGCAGACGGCTTTTTCGGCGAATACGGCGGTTCCTTCATCCCGCCCGTGCTGCAAGCCGAGATGGACAAAATCACCCAAGCCTATTTTTCCATCAGCAAATCACACAACTTCATCACCGAACTGCGCCAGATTCGCAAGCACTTTCAGGGGCGCCCCACACCGGTGTATTTTTGCAAAACGCTCTCCAACCAGCTTGGCGGGCGCATCTACCTGAAGCGCGAAGACCTCAACCACACCGGCGCCCACAAGCTCAATCACTGCATGGGCGAAGGCTTGCTGGCGAAATACCTGGGCAAGAAACGGCTGATTGCCGAGACCGGCGCGGGGCAACACGGCGTCGCCCTTGCCACCGCCGCCGCCTATTTCGGGCTGGAATGCGAAATCCACATGGGCGAAGTCGACATCGCCAAGGAACACCCGAACGTAGTGCGCATGAAACTGCTGGGCGCGAACGTCGTGCCCGTCACGCACGGGCTGAAAACGCTCAAGGAAGCCGTCGACTCGGCATTTGAATCGTATCTGAAAGACCCGGAAAACAGCATCTACTGCATTGGCTCGGTCGTCGGCCCGCACCCCTTCCCGCTGATGGTGCGCGATTTTCAGCACATCGTCGGCATCGAAGCGCGCGAACAATTCCTGGAAATGACCGGCGAGCTGCCCGACACCGTCACCGCCTGCGTCGGCGGCGGCTCCAACGCCATGGGCATTTTTTCCGGCTTTATTGACGATGAAGACGTCGCCCTGGTCGGCGTCGAACCGGCGGGGCGCTCGCTTGCCAAAGTGGGCGATCACGCCGCTAGCCTCAGTCAGGGCACGCCCGGCGTACTGCACGGCTTTCGCAGCTACATCCTGCAAAGCCAAAAAGCTGGCGAACCCGACCCGGTCTATTCCATCGCCAGCGGGCTGGACTACCCCGGCTCCGGCCCCGAACACTGTATGCTCAAAGACCTCGGGCGCGTCACCTACACCACCGCCAGCGACGAAGAATGTCTGGACGCCTTCTACCGCCTCTCGCGCCGCGAAGGGATTATTCCGGCGCTGGAAAGTTCGCACGCGCTCGCCTGGGCGTTCCAGTACGCGCGCGAAAACAGCACCAAGTCCGTACTGGTCAACCTTTCCGGACGCGGCGATAAGGATATCGACTTCGTGCTGGAACACTACGGCATCCGCGAGCTGCAAGACTGAGCCTGCCGCCGCCATGATTGCCCTCATCCAGCGCGTGCGCAGCGCCCGCGTCGACGTCGCCGGTCAATGCATTGGCGAAATCGGCGCCGGGCTGCTCGCCTTCATCGGCATCCGCCCCGCAGACACCGAAGCCATCGCCGCGCGCCTGCTGGAACGAATGCTCGGCTACCGCATTTTTGCCGACGAGCAAGACCGCATGAACCGCAGCCTGCGCGACACCGGCGGCGGCCTGCTGCTGGTGCCGCAATTTACGCTGGCAGCAGACACCGGCAAAGGCACGCGCCCTGGCTTTTCCCGCGCCGCGCCGCCCGAACAGGCGAAGGCGCTGTTTGCACACCTCTGCGCGCAGGCGCGCGCCGCGCACGCGCCGGTCGCCGCCGGACAATTCGGCGCCGACATGCAAGTCTCCCTCATCAACGACGGCCCGGTCACCTTCTGGCTGGAAGCCGACTAACCTTTGTTTTCCCATCATGCGCATTACCCGCCGCCTTGAATTTGACGCAGGCCACCGCATCGCCGAACACGCCAGCCAATGCCGCCACCTGCACGGCCACCGCTACGCGCTGGAACTCACCCTCGAAGGCGAACCGCTCAACCGCCCCGGCGACACGGGCAACGGCATGGTGCTGGACTTTTCGCACATCAAAGCGATTGCCTACGAACACCTCGTCGCCCACTGGGACCACGCCTTCCTCGTCTGGCAAGAAGACCGCGCCGTATGCGATTTTTTGCAAACGCTGCCCGGTCACAAAACCGTCGTGCTCGACTTCACCCCCACCGTCGAAAACCTCGCCCGCCACGCCTTCACCCTGCTCGCCCCGCGCTTTCGCGCCCAATACGGCCAAGCGCTGCGCCTGGCGCGCGTGCG
>JAFZMK010000258.1 GCA_017553285.1 Rhodocyclaceae bacterium | reverse complement strand
GCCGCGCACCACGCGCCCAGCCGCCGTGACCACGACCAGCGGCGCAACGCGGCAAACGCGCCCGTCCACAGCAGCCCCGCCAGCCACAGCCAGTCCGCCACCGTCATCGCCGCCAGCGCCGGGCTTTGCCCCACACCGTCCATCACGACCCACAGCGGCTGCGAATTGGCCAGCCAGGGCGCGAACACCGCCGCCACTGCCACCAGCGCAATCCACGCCAGCCCGAGCCGCGCGCTGGTGCGCGTCCACACCAGACGGCGCACGGTCTGCGCCCACGAAGGCGCGCTGTTTGCAGCGGACAAGGCGGCTTCAGTCATAGCTCACCCTCGGGTCGGCCAGCGCGTAGGCCAAGTCCGCCAGCAAATAGCCCACCAGCGTCAGCACGCCAGAGACCAGTGTGACCGACAGCACCAGCTCGCGGTCGCGCGTTTGCACCGCTTCCACCGCCAGTTTGCCCATGCCGTCGATACCAAACAGGCTTTCCACCACCACGGAACCGGCGAGCAGCCCGGGCAGCAAACCGGCAGAAACCGTAATCAGCGGCAGCAACGAATTGCGAAACACGTGCCGCCACAGCACATCGGCCTCGGCCACGCCCTTGGCGCGCGCGGTGCGGGCGTAGTCTGCCGCCAGATTTTCCAGCACTGCCGAGCGCGCCAGTTTTGCCAGAAACGCCAGCCCGCCGTAAGAAAGCACCAGCACCGGCAGCGCCAGATGCCACAGCCGGTCGAGCAAAAACCCCGCCTGCACACCAGCCAGCGCCCCCGTTGCCCGCGCCAGCCATACGCCCGTCGCCAGCCCGCACACGCCGCACAACATCACCCACAGCGCGCCGGCGCCGCGCCGCAGCGCCAGCGCCACCGCTGCCACCGTGCCGCCCAGAATGCAGCCGATTGCCGTCAGCGCCGCCGTTGCCGTGGGGAAATACGGCAAAAACGGCGCCTGCAACGCCTCGCGCGAAGAAAGCCCGCCCGTGGGAAACCAGTGCCAGTATTGCGCCGAGGCAAAAAACCCAATCAGCAACACGCCCGCCAGCATCGACGGCACCGACCACAGCCCCAACAACACCACGTTGGAAGCCACGTCAAAACGCCCGCCCGCGCGCGCCGCCGCGCGCACGCCGATAGCAATCGCCAGCACGTAAATCAGCGGAATGGTCAGCAGGTTCAGCAGCAAGGTGATCGGCACCCGTTCGGCCAGCAGCGCCGAGACGGGACGCCCGTAGCGGAAACTTTCCCCCAAATCGCTGCCCTTGAAAAACGAAAACGCGCCCAACGAACCATCCGCCTCGCGCGTAAAGCCCACCGGCGAAATCGCGTTCAGCCAGCGCAGATATTGCACCGGCGGCGGCTGGTCCAGCCCGTAGCGGCGGTTGTAATAGGCTTCCAGCGCCGCGCGCGCCTGTGGTTCCAACTGGCTGCCGTCAACCAGCGCCTGCGCCCCCAGCCCGCCCGGGGACGCCGCCATCACCACAAACACCACCAGCGTGATGCCCGCCAGCGTCGGCACCATCAACAACAGACGGCGAAAAACATAGACCAGCATTCACAAACACACACAAAATCAATCCGCGCGGCAGTTTACCGCCCGCATCCAGCATCACCAAGCGCAGTTATACTGCGCCGGTTTTGAACTCATCGACTGCCCGCCATGCCCGCCGTGTTCCGCCGCCTCGCACCGTACTGGGAAATCCTCGCGCCGCTGCTGTTGCTCATTGTCAATTACGGCATTTTCCGCCTGATTCAGGAAGTCCCTACTGCCAACACAAGCTGGGGCGGGCTGCTGCTGATGGCTTCGCCGCTGCTCTCGCTCTACTGTCTGGCGCGCATCGTGCTCTCGCCGCTCACCGCCGCCTGTCTGGTCACGCTGCTGCACCTCATCCTCAGCATCGCCAACCATCTCAAATTCGTGCTCACCACGATGCCGCTGCAATACCACGATCTCTTCGCGGTAGAAAACTTCACCATCATCCGCCACTACCTCACCTTCTGGCACGTGCTCATTTTGCTCGCCGTACCGCTGCTGCTCTATCTTGCCAGCCGCATCAGCCCGTACCGCCTCGGTCTGGCGCGCTTTGTGCTCTGCGTGCTGGGCGCGGTGCTGTTCGCCCTGCCCGCCTTGCAATCGCATCTGGACGCCGTCAGCCCGGCGCTGGCCGAGACGGTCGGCGAGGTGCTGGACGCTGAAGGTCTGCAACCCCAAAACCGCCACATTGCCAACACCTTCCGCCTCATCGGTCTGCCGCTCTACATCGCGCAAACCAGCCACCTGCCCACGCTGCCCCCGCCCAGCGCCGAAGAACGCCAGCAATACGCCGCGCTCATCGACGCTGCCGCCGCCCAGCCGCGCGAAGACGCGCCGCGCAACGTGCTTATCGTGCTGTGCGAATCGTGCTGGTACAAGGGGCAGCATTTCCGCTCGTATTTCACCGACCTGCTGCAACTGGGCTTTCGCCCGTTTCGCGGCACCTCGCCGATGTATGGCGGCGGCACGGTCAATGCCTCGTTTGAACTGTTCACCGGTCTGCCGGTGCACAACTTCCCGCACCCCAACCGTATTGAAGACCCCGCCGTCACGCCGGTCACGCCCATCCTCTATCAAACCTACGGCGAACGCTTCTCGCCGCGCGCCGACACGATGGTTTCCGCCCTGCGCGCCCGGGGCTATCACACCGTCAACGCGCACGATTTTTACGGCCTGTTCTGGAAACGCAACATCGTCACCTACAAACTGGGCTTCAACCGCTTCTACAGCATTGAAGACATGACCAACAACCCCGCCATGCCCGAACCCAGTTTCAGCCACTACCCGCAAGACGTGCTGCTGTTTGATTTCATGCTGGGGCAGACCGACTTTGCGCAGGCCAATTTCCAGTTTCTCACCACCATGTACACCCACGGCCCGTTCAACAACGAACAAGAATACGAAGCCCGCCTGAAGGTCGCCATGGCGCAGCTCACCGACTACCTGCGGCAATACCTGGCCGCCGACCCCGAGGCGCTGGTGCTCGTCTTTGGCGATCACCTGCCGGCGATGAACGACTACTACTACCGGCACAGCATCATCCCGCGCACCGTGCTCACCGAACGCGGCTTTACCGACAAGGCCGGCATCGTCGCGCTGGGCGACATTCCCCTGTTCATCCACGCGCCGGACGACGCGCGCCTGCGCGGCTTCCTCAAAGCCGCCAACGGCAAGCCGCTCTATTGCATCAGCACGCTGCTCGACCGCCACTGGCTGCATTCCGGCCACCCCGTCTTCACCTATGCCGCCGAACAACGCACCTGCGAGCGTTACACGCCCAAAACCTACAACCAGAGCATCCGCCTCTATCCCGACTGGCTCTACGCCATCAGCCTCTTCGACCCGCCCGACACCCCCGTGCCTGCCGCCCCCGCCGCGCCGGAACCCGAACCCGCGCCGGAAGCCGACCCCGAATCCGCGCCCGCACCGCAATGAAAATCGCCACCTGGAACGTCAATTCCCTCAAAGTCCGCCTGCCGCATGTGCTGGACTGGCTTGCCGCGCAGCAGCCCGACGTGCTCTGCCTGCAAGAACTCAAATGCGACAACGCCGCCTTTCCCGCCGCCGAACTGCGCGAAGCGGGCTGGCACGCCGCCGTCAACGGGCAAAAGACGTACAACGGCGTCGCCCTCATCAGCCGTCACGCAGCGCAAGACATACACTTCGACCTGCCCGGCATGGCAGACGACCCACAAAAGCGCCTCATTGCCGCCACCTTTGGCGGCGTGCGCGTGCTCAGCGCCTATTTCCCCAACGGGCAGGCGCTGGACAGCGACAAATTCACCTACAAAATGAACTGGCTGGCCGCGCTGGAAAACTGGCTGCGCGCAGAACTCGCGCGCCACCCGCGCTTGGTGCTGGCGGGCGACTTCAACATCGCGCCCACGGACGAAGACGCGCACGAGAGCTGGATGCCCGGCAGCATTCACGTCTCCGCGCCCGAGCGCGCCGCCTTCGCGCGCCTGTGCGCGCTCGGCCTGCATGACGCTTTCCGCCTCTTTGCGCAGCCGCAAAAAAGCTGGTCGTGGTGGGATTACCGCATGGGCGCGTTTCGCCGCAACATCGGCCTGTGCATCGACCATCTGCTCGTCTCCGACGCATTGCGCGCCGCCTGCACCGCCTGCACCATCGACCGCGCCCCGCGCGCACAGGAGCGTCCCAGCGACCACGCCCCCGTGGTGCTGGAACTGGCGGATGCCGCCTGAAACGCGCCCGCGCGCCGTGCGTTATTCGCACAAAGAATAAAAATATCGTCTATCGCGGGTTTTGTGCATATACCATTGCGCGTATAGTCGCCCCGCCGCACGCCGCCAGCCGAAAGGAATACACTGTGCGGCTTTTCCCTCACTCCATTTGTACAGGATTCGTCATGAAATTTGAAACCCTCGCCCTGCACGCCGGCTATCAATCCGAAGCTCCCGCCCGCGCAGCGGCTGTGCCCATCTATCAAACCACGTCCTACACCTTCGACAACACGCAGCACGGCGCGGATTTGTTTGACCTCAAAGTGCCGGGCAACATCTACACCCGCATCATGAACCCGACGCAAGACGTGCTGGAACAGCGCCTTGCCGCGCTCGAAGGCGGCGTCGGCGCGCTGGCGATGGCCTCGGGGCTGGCAGCGGTGACGGCGGCAATTCTCACCATTTCCGAAGTCGGCACCAACATCGTCTCGGCCAGCGCACTTTATGGCGGCACCTACAACCTGTTTGCCCACACCATGCCGCAATACGGCATCGAAGTGCGCTTTGCCGACCAGCGCGACCCGTCCGCCTTTGAAGCGCTGATTGATGCCAACACCCGCGCCATCTATTGCGAAACCGTCGGCAACCCGCTGGGCAACGTCGTCGACATCGGCCTGCTGGCAGAAATTGCCCACCGCCACGGCGTGCCGCTGATTGTCGACAACACCGTGCCCTCGCCCTGGCTGTGCCGCCCCATCGAGCACGGCGCCGACATCGTCATCCACGCGCTGACCAAATACATCGGCGGTCACGGCACCACACTGGGCGGCGCAATTATCGATTCCGGCAAATTCCCGTGGGCAGAGCACAAAGACCGCTTCCGCCGCCTGATTGACCCGGACCCGTCCTATCACGGCGTCTCCTACACCGAAGCCCTCGGCGCCGCCGCCTACATCGGGCGCGCGCGCGTGGTGCCGCTGCGCAATACGGGCGCGGCCATCTCGCCGTTCAACGCCTTCATGATTCTGCAAGGGCTGGAAACGCTCTCGCTGCGCATGGAGCGCATTTGCAGCAATGCCGAGGCCGTCGCCCGTCACCTCAAGGGGCACGACAAAGTCTCCTGGGTCAAATACGCCGCGCTGCCCGATCATCCCGACCACGCGCTGGCGCAAAAATATCTGGGCGGGCGCGCTTCCGGCATCCTCTCCTTCGGCATCCAGGGCGGGCGCGAAGCCGGTGCGCGTTTTCAGGATGCGCTCGGCCTCATCCTGCGTCTGGTCAACATTGGCGACTGCAAATCGCTGGCGTGCCACCCCGCCACCACCACCCATCGCCAGTTGTCCGCCGCCGAACTGGAAAAGGCCGGTGTCTCGCAAGACATGATTCGCCTGTCCATCGGCATCGAGCATATCGACGACATTCTCGCCGACCTCGACCAGGCGCTGGCCGCCGCCTGATGCACCGCGCGCGCCGTGCCGTTTGGCAGACGGGCGGCGCGCAACACCGCAGGCAGCGCCTGTGGTACCTTTCCGGGCGTGTTCCACCCGCTTTCCGGAAAGGTTGCCATGAAAAACACCCTCTCTTTGCTCGCCGCCGCCTCGCTCGCCACCGGCTGCGCCAGCATGTACAACAACGACCTCTACCAGCCGCTGTCCCTTCGCCTGTCCGACAACAGCCCCGGCACCTGCTCGCTGGAAAACGACCTGGGCAAATGGGAAGACGTGCCCATGCCCAAAACCATCACCGTGCGCCGCTCCACGCAGCCGCTGTATTACCTGTGCACCACCGAAGACGGGCGCGCACTGGAAGGGCATTTGTTCAGCGAACCCGTGCGCCGTCCCGAAAATGCCGCCTCGGTCAGCGGCAACACCAGCGACGTGCGCCCCGAATACCCGCTGGACACCGTCCTCTTCCTGCCCAAAAAACCCCGGTCGCAATCGCAATAAGCACGCGCCGCGCCGCCGCCATGCGTACCGACATCCGCCCCTACCGTAGCTGCGACCTGGACGGCCTGCACGCCGCGCTCGACCAGGTCGCCCGCGAAGGCGAGCATTTTCTGGACTTCACCAGCGCCCCGCCCCATGCCGCGCTGGAAGCCTTTTACCGTTCGCTGGCGCAAATCGGCTGGCCGCATTTCGTTGCCGTGCAAGGCGCGCGCGTGCTCGGCTGGGTCACCGCCGCGCCCTGCGCCGGGCAAACCCGCGCCCACGCCGCCACCGTCGGCATCGGTCTGCTCGCCGAAGCGCGCAGACAAGGCAACGGCACGCGGCTGCTGCGCGCGGCCATTGACCACGCCTGG
>JAFZMK010000257.1 GCA_017553285.1 Rhodocyclaceae bacterium | reverse complement strand
GGCAAAAAACTACTTCCTGCGCGACGAAGTTCTCCTGCCCGTGATTCCGAAGCTCTACGAGGAATATCACTTGAAGCGCATCGCGGACGTGCAAGATGAGCAGAAGACCATCGCCTACGACGAACTCCACAACACCGGCGGACAACAAGCCTTCATCGCAACCATGATCAAGGATGGGCGCGAAGGCCGCAAATGGGGCATCCGCATTGTCAACGCCAGTCAATACCTGGCGGACTATCCCGAAGCTCTGCTCTCGGCGGCCACTGCCGTCTACGTCATGCGGGGCGGCAACCCCGCCGACGAAAAGATTTTGCGTGAAATCTACGAAGTGTCGGAGGAAACCATCCGCCGCCTGCAACGCGAAGCCACCGGGCCAGGGCCAGAGGGCGGCAACTTCCTTGCACTGTTCAAGACCAAGGTCGGTTTCGTGGTGCACATCCTCACCAACACCATCGGCCCGATTGAGCTTTGGGCGTTTTCTACCACACAGGAAGATGTGGCGCTTCGTAACCGCCTCTACAAATCCATCGGCCCCTACGAAGCGCGCAAAGTGCTGGCAGAGCATTTCCCGCTCGGCACCGCCCTCAAAACGATTGATCACATGCGCGCCAACGCCTCGGAAGACGAAGACATCTCCATCGTCGAAAAGCTGGCCAACAGGCTCATTGAGCAACACCAACGCACGCACCTCAAAACGGATCTACTGACATGATGAAATACAAGAAACTTCTCCCTGTCGTCCTGAGCCTCAACCTGCTGACGGTCTCCCCTTCCGCCTACGCCGTCTGCGACGGCTGCGTAGTCAGCGCAATCGGCGCACTGGGCGCGGCGATGGTGCTCTGGCTTGAACGTCTCGGCATACAGATGACCATCAACACCGAACAGATTGTGTCTACGATGGGCGAGACAGCCAAAGCGCAGCGCGAGTTTGAAACCCAGATGGAGAAAGAGCGCATCAAGGCTGAAGCAGTGCGGGCGCACGCGGTCGCCAAAAGCATCTGCGCCGAATCTGGTTCCGCCGGAGCAACGCGGGTAAGCCGTGGCGGGGGCAAGGCGAAAGGCGCGCTGCGCCCGGGCGGGGGCGCAAAAATTGAAGACGCAGACATCGCCAAAGCCATCAACGACCCCACGCCGCCCGCCGAAATTGACGCCGCGCGTGCCGCCAAAATCAACAGCAAGTATTGCGACGAGCACGACCACACCGCCTTCGGCGGCTCGAAAGCCTGCCCGGAGGTCAACAGCGAGATGCCCGGCGCGGTCAAACGCATTGATTCCGTGCTCCACGGCGCAGGCGAAGAAGGCAAAGAGCCGGAACTGACGTTCTCGCAGAAACAGCAAGATGTCGCCCGCATGTACACCCAGAACACCGTGCGCCGTTCCACCGCCCCGCAACCGCGCAAGGGCGAAGCCGAATCCACCGCCGGTGCGCAATACGTTGGCCTGATCACGCAATACGAAGCCCTGCTCTCGGCGGCCTCGGAACCGCAAGACCAGATGATTGCGGACAGCATCCCCAACGAAGAGACCAAAGAACTCCTCGAAGACATGATGACAGTACCCTCAGTCGCAGCGTTTTTTGAAGAATTTGCCTCGCCGCAAGCCAAAGAGAAACGGATGATGTCCGCGCGGGAATTTGAAGCCTTCGAGGTCGAGCGCCGTTACTCCAACGTCCACTATCAAACCGACCTGCAAGAAATGGCAGGCGAAAACCTCATGCGCGAGCAAATCCGCGTCGCCTCGCTCCAGAATCACTTGCTGTTGGGCATCAAGAACGAAATCCGCAAAGGCAACATCATCAACGGCAACATCTTGGCCAGCCTCACCCGTCAAGAGTTCGAGCCGATCATCAACGCCAAACACGGCGCGGTCACGGGTCGCCTGGGCGGTGAAGCGGGCGGAGGCAACTGATGACAGACGAACAGCCGCAAAAACAACAACGCGGCCTCTGGCGCAAAACCGGCGGCGCGGCATGGCGTGTGCTGATGCCGTTTTCTGCCATGCGCGGCACATACAACGCCTTCCGCAACGAAGCCCAGCGCAACCGCGAAAACATCGCCGCCATCCGCGAACTGGGCAAAACCGCGCGTGACGCCCTCCTTGCCCGGCGCGACGTGCGCGACCAATCGTTTGAAGAAGCCATGCAAAACCGCGCCCCTGGCGCACTGCCCGAAGCCGACCTCTACCGCTTCTTCCTGCGCCGCAAGCGTGCCGCCATTTGCGCCATCTTCCTCTTCCTGATTATGGCCGTGCTGGGCGTGCTCAAAGGCGTATCGGTCGACAGCCTGCGGATTGTCGTCCTTGCCGTCATCTCCGTTGTCGCCAGTCTGCCGGTGTTTTTTGTGCTCGCCCTCGGCGCGCAGTTGCGGTTATGGCAACTCACCACGCGCCGCCTGTCCAAAGCCGAACACGGCGGCCTGCAAGACTTCATGCGGCAGCCCGGCTGGTGGCTGACCACCCTTGACCCCGAAATTGGCCGGAGCAACCGGAGACCCCCCAATGAAAAAACCTAATCGAATCGGCAACCTTTTTGCAGCCCTCATCACCTGGCTGCTCATGACGCCTGTTGCGCTCGCGCAGCAATCCACCACGCTGGGTGAAATCACCCAAGCCGCCCGGCGCACGTCTGACAAATCCCGCGAAGCCCTGATTTCGATTTTTGGGGAAGTGGTCAACGACCCCCTTGCCATCACCGGCAGTGGCGGCGACACCATCCTCGCCAGCATCTTCACGGTCACGAATGGCGCGATGCTGGTCATTGGTGCCATTTTCACTTGCTACATCCTATTCAACCGTCTTGCCAACACTGCCCACGACGGCGCGCTGTTTGACCGCGATAAAGTCACCCTCTGGGAACCCATCCGTGTCGTCTGGGGCTTGGCCACGCTCGTGCCCACGGTCAACGGCTGGTCGCTTGCGCAGCTTCTCATGCTCTGGGCAGCCTCCGTCATGGGCGTAGGCGTCGCCAACCTTGGCGTAGACGCCGCACTCGCCGCCTTTAACGACGGCAAGTCAATGGTCGCGCAACCGCCCATGCCCAGCACGATTGACCAGGCGCGCGAACTGTTCAAGGCCGACCTGTGCATGGCCGCCATCAACAAGGCGCTCGACATGGGCGTAGATGCGGGCACGCTGACACCAGAACCCGGCAGCTATGTGCGGCAGAAGAACATGTTTGAAGACAAG
>JAFZMK010000256.1 GCA_017553285.1 Rhodocyclaceae bacterium | reverse complement strand
CGCCTGCGGCACCCAAAACGCCGCCGCAGCCGCAAACGCCGCCAGCAGCGCAACACGCAAGCGCGACCGACGCGGCGCGACAACCTTACCAACCTTACGGGAAGCAAACAGCACGGACATGATGGCACTCCTGAAACGAGATGAAACAGTTCATTCTACCCCGCCACGGTGCGGAAAGAATTGACGCAATGCAAACCCCGTCCCCTCACCGCACGGCGCGGGGCGTGGGCGGCGGCAAAACCGATGGTTGTGGCGGAAACGCCCCGGGCGCGATAAATCGCGCCCCTACAGGTCTGCGCACCACCGTATGATAGAAATTAATTACGCCTTAATAGGTTATGTATATGGGTGGGGTGGAAAACGGGGTACGACAAATGCGTCGCAGCCCGTAGGATGTGCAAACCGCGTGGGCAACAAGTTGCCCGCCCTACCGCTGCGAGGTGCGGCACGGCGCGGGGCGGGGGCGGCGGCAAAACCGATGATTGCGGCGGATGCGGCGCGGGTGCGGTGGTTTAAGTTTGCCGCACGAGTTCGAGCAGCATTGGGCCGTAGTGTTCGAGTTTTTTGCGTCCCATGCCTTGCATCTGGGCGAGTTCGTCGAGGGTGGTGGGGCGGGTCAGCGCGATTTCGCGCAGGGTGGTGTCGTGGAAGATGACGTAGGCGGGCACGTCGCGTTCGCGGGCTTGTTCCATGCGCCAGGCGCGCAGGCGGTCGAACAGGGTGGTGGGCACGCCGGCGGGCAGCGCAAGGTGGGCGGCGCGGGCGCGGCGTTTGCCGTGCGGGTCGCCCGCTTCGCGCAGGGTGAGGGTGGCTTCGCCGCGCAGCAGGGGACGGGCGGCGGGGGTCAGACGCAGGATGGCGTGGTGCAGGTCGTCGGCGTGCAAAAAACCGGCGGCGAGCAGTTGCCGGAAGACTTGCCGCCAGCGCGCGGCGCTGAGGTCTTGGCCGATGGCGTAGGTCGATAGGCGGTCGTGACCGAGTTCGCGGATGCGCTCGTCGGCTTCGCCGCGCAGGATGCGGATCAGGTGGCTCATGCCGTGCGCTTGTCCGGCACGCCAGACGCAGGACAGCGCCTTGCGTGCGGCTTCGGTGGCGTCCCAGGTTTGCGGCGGGTGCAGGCAGTTGTCGCAGTTGCCGCAGGGGGCGGCGGTTTCGTTGAAACAGGCCAGGATGTGCTGGCGGCGGCAGGTGGCGCTTTGCGCCAGGGCGACGAGCTGGTCAAGGCGCTGGTGGGCGCGGCGCTTGAAGGCGTCGCTGCCGTCGCTGTCGATGATGCGCTGGCGGTGCAGGGCTACGTCGCTGCCGCCCCAACACATCCAGGCGTGCGCGGGCAGACCGTCGCGCCCGGCGCGTCCGGTTTCCTGGTAGTAACTTTCGATGGAGGCGGGCAGGTTGAGGTGGGCGACAAAGCGCACGTCCGGTTTGTGTATGCCCATGCCGAAGGCGATGGTGGCGACCATGATGACGCCGGCTTCGGAGACGAAGCGCTGCTGGTGGGCGCTGCGCACGTCGGCTTCCATGCCGGCGTGGTAGGGCAGCGCGTGAAAGCCTTGTTCGCATAGCCAGCGGGCGGTTTGTTCGACGCGGTTGCGCGAGGCGCAATAGACGATGCCGGCATCCTGCGGGCTGAAACGGCGCAGAAAATCCAGCAGTTGCTGGCGCGGTTGGTCTTTTTCGACAAGGGTGTAGCAGATGTTGGGACGGTCGAAACTGGCGACGAAATGGCGCGCCTGCGCCAGATGCAGGCGTTCGGCAATTTCGTTGCGCGTGGTCTGGTCGGCAGTGGCGGTGAGCGCGATGCGCGGCACGCCGGCAAAACGCTCTGCCAGCGTGGAAAGCTGCAAGTATTCGGGGCGAAAGTCGTGCCCCCATTGCGAGACACAGTGCGCTTCGTCAATGGCAAACAGCGCAATGCCGCCTGCGCGGTGCAGGCGGTCGAGGCGGGCAAGAAAACTGTCGGTGAGCAGGCGTTCGGGGGCGACGTAGAGCAAATCCAGCCGTTGCCCGGAGAGCGCAGACAAGGTTTCGCGGGCGGTTTCCCAGTCCAGACTGGAATCAATGCGCGCGGCGCGCACGCCCAGTTCCAGCAAGGTGGCGACCTGGTCTTGCATCAGCGCAATCAGCGGCGAGACGACAATCGCCACGCCCGGGCGCAGCAGTGCGGGCACTTGATAGCACAAGGATTTGCCGCCGCCGGTGGGCATGAGCACCAGTGCATCATTGCCGCTGCACAGGGTTGCGATGATTTCCTGCTGCGCGCCGCGAAAGGCGCTGTAGCCAAAGACTTCCTGCAACACGCGCAGGGCGGCAGTATCGCTTGGCGGGGCGGGGCAGGCGGCGTCATTCATGGGGCGCGATTGTAGCCTTTGCGCGCAGGCTGGGCGATAATCGCCGCGCCCGTTGTCTTGCCGGAGTTTGCCGATGAAACGCCTGTCTGCCCTGTTTGCCGCTGCCTTGTTTTGCGTCGCCGCCTCGCCCGTGTGGGCGCAGCCGCACGCCGTGGCGCAGCGTTCCACGCCGGTGGAAAACGCCAATTACGGGCGGGATTTCAAGTTGCACGACCCGGACGGCAGCGTGAAGCGGCTGGCGGATTTTCGCGGCGCGCCGCTGGTGCTCTTTTTCGGCTACACCTCGTGCCCGGACGCTTGCCCGACGGCGCTGCTGAAACTGCGCGAGGCGCTGGCGCGGTTGCCCGAGGCGCAGCGCGCGAAGGTGCAGGTGCGTTTTGTTACGCTGGACCCGGAACGCGACAGCCCCGCCGTGCTCAAAGACTATCTGGGCATGTTTGGCGAACAGTTCCACGCCCTGACCGGCACGCCCGCCGAGATTGCCGAGGCGATGAAAGAGTTTCGCGTCTATGCCCGCCGCAGCACGCTGCCGGGGACAGATTTTTACGTCATCGACCATTCCACCAGCATGTTCCTCTTTGACCCCTCCGCCAGGCTGCGCATGGTCGCCCCGCACAGCCTGCCCGCCGAGGCGCTGGCCAAAGACCTGCAAACGCTGCTGGATGCGCCGGAACCAGCGGGCAACTGAGGGCGCGGCGCGGGCGCGCGGGCGAAAAAAAGCCGGCCACGAGGCCGGCGGAGAAGAAGGAGTTATACGCGCTTGATTATTCTGCTTTGCCGCCGCCAAACGATTCAAAGGCGTGCAGGGCTTCGGTGGCGGTCATCAGGGACGGACCGCCGCCCATGTAGATGGCCACTTGCAGCATTTCCATAAATTCTTCGCGCGTGCAGCCCAGCCCCGCCAGTGCTTTGGCGTGAAAGGCAAGGCAACCCTGGCAGCGCGCGGAAATGCCGATGGCCATGGCGATGAGTTCTTTGTGTTTGTGGCTCAGCGCGCCATCGCGGTTGGCCGCTTGCGCCAGTTGCCCGAAACCTTGCATGGTTTGCGGCACAGCTTGCTGGATTTCTTTCAGACCGGCGTTGATTTCGCGGGTGAGGGCGGGGTAATCGTATGCCATGGTTCAGCCCTCCTGCGAAGCGCGGCAGCCTTTCAGCGGGCAGCAGCCTTTGAAGCCCAGTAGCGAATACGCCGGGCAGTAGCCAATCAGACCGGTGGCGAGCGGCAGCACGCCAATCCAGCCCCAGACACCGATGGTGCCGGTGGCGGTGAGTGCAATCAATACTGCGCCGATGAGGATGCGCAAAATGCGGTCGATGCCGCGAACGTTGCTTTTCATGGAGTTTCTCCTGTTGAGGTGGAAGGAAAGGGTTCGCTTTGCGGCGGGCGGTTCCAGGGCATTTTGGCGAGCACGACGGCCAGCCCGCAAAAGCCGGTGAAGCCTGCAAACATCAGCCCCGCGCCGATGAACGCACACAGTGCGTACCATGCCGGCGAGACCAGCGCGCCGAGCAGTACGCCCAGCAAAATCATCAGACCGGCGCTAATCTGCACCTGACGCAGCAGCGGCAACACCGCGCGCGGCGCGCGTTGCGTGGGCAGGCGCTGGGCGCGCCAGCCTTGCAGCCCGCCTTCGAGAATGAACGCTTGCTCGCAACAGCCCGCTGCGCAGGCGGCGAGTTCTTCGCAGCAGCGGCTGGTGCGCATACCGGAGAGGCAATGAAAAATCACCTTCTTGCCGCGCAGGGCTTGCGCGCCGTCTGCTTGCAGGCGGTCAAACGGGATGTGCTGCGCTTGCGCAATGTGCTCGAAGGCGTATTCGTCGGCATCGCGGATGTCGACCAGAATCGCGCCTTCGGCGACCAGCGTGCGCGCTTGTTCGGGGGAAATACTGGGCAGGGACATAGCGGTGGCGGTTCAGGGTACGGGGCAGAAAATTTCTTTCAGCGTCATCAAGATGCGGGCGACATTCGGGTCGGCCACGCGGTAATACAAGGTTTGCGCTTCGCGCCGGAAGGTTACCAGCCCTTCTTCGCGCATCTTCGCCAGATGCTGCGAGAGCGCGGACTGGCTTAGCGGCACGTGTTCCAGCAGTGCGGAGACACTCATTTCTTCCGCGCCCACCAGATGGCACAGCACCAGCAGGCGATGCTCGTTGCCCATCGTGCGCAGCAATTGCGCCGCTTGCGCGGCGCTTGCCTGCAACTGTTCCATCATTTCGGCGGACAGCGGGGCGGAAGAAGTCATGAGGATGCGCCTTAAATATTACGTTTTTCTAATTTAGCGCATCGTGAAATAAAGCGCAAGCCCCGTCGTGAAGTTTTCTGCCTGGACGGGCGCGCGCGTGCGCGCCGCCGGGGATGGGCGGCGGCGCGGGGGGCGGGGTGGTTCAGGGATAGAAGGTGTAGAGGCGGTAGCCGGCGGCTTCTTCGCTGTTGCTCAGCGAGAAATTCAGCCGCAGGGAAAGTTTGCTGTTGCCGGCAAAGCCCGCGTCTTCGGGCTGGATGACGTTGGTGTGCGGCAGCCATTCGGCAGGCGGCAGCACGCGGCGCACGATGGGGTCGTCGCGCTCGTTGGTCAGCGTCAGTTCGATGTGCGGATATTGCTGCGGGCGGCGGCCACGGTTTTGCAGCACGGCGTTGAGAATGAAGCGGTTGGCGTGTTTGGGGTCCAGTTGCAGGTCGGACGAGGTAATGCCGATTTCTTCGGCGTTGTGCGCCAGCTCGACCGTGCAGCCGAGCCTGTCGCACAGGCCGGGGAACATCAGGGCGGCATCGGCGCGCCAGAAAATGGCGATTTGCACCAGCAGCAGCACGCCCAGCGCACTGGCGAGCAGCAGGGAATTGCGCTGCGGCGAAGCAAACAGACCGGGCTTGGCGGTGGCGTTTTGCGCCCGCGTCGCCGGTTCGGCAGCGGCACGGATGGGGGCGACCGATGCCGGCCACGGGCGGGCGGAAGCACCGGTGCCGGCTTCGTCGCGCGCTGCGGGGGCGGCGGCGGG
>JAFZMK010000255.1 GCA_017553285.1 Rhodocyclaceae bacterium | reverse complement strand
TAGCGGTGGGCAAAGGGGCGGGTGGACTCCACGCCTTCTTCATAGCGGGTGATGCGAAAACCGGCAAAGCCGCCTTCGCGGGCAAAGCGGCGGGCGTTGCGCAAAAAGACCACGCGCGCTTCGCCTTCGCCGCCGGTGACCAGCGCGCGCTGTTGCAATTCAAAGCGCACGTGTTCTTCATCAAGCGCCACGGCGCGAATCGTCCAGTTGGGCGCGGCGGGGTCGTAAATCACCCAGGCGGCGAGCGCGCCCATGAGCAGTTCGGGTTTTAACAAACTATCGGATGCCAGACCGATGGCGGCAATGGTGCCAGCGATGGGCACGCGGTTGTCTTCGAGCTTTTGCCCCGGATGCGTGGAACAGGCGGCAAGCAGCACGCAGGCGGCAAGCGGCAAAAAATGGCGGCAAAAAACTCTCACGACATCCCCCTGTTGCATATGCGCGATGTGATTGCATGGTACGCCTCTCGCCAAAAAAACAGCGGCGGAAAAACGGGCTGCTTTGCGCCGCTTTTCCGCCGCTTCAGCCATACACACCTGCCTCAGCTCAGGTAGTTAAAGAGGTTGAGATTGGAAATTTTCGTGAAGGTAAGCTGCGCGGCCTGAAGATAGGTGCGCTCTTTCATCAGGTTGCTGATGGCTTCGGTGTAATCCACGTCCTCAAAGCGCGAGATGACTTTTTCGTACTGCAATTTGAGGTCGGCACCGAGGTCATCCAGACGCTGGGTCTCGTTCATCTGCGCGCCCATCTGGGTGTGCAGGGTGAGGATGTTTTCCAGCGCGTAGTCGAAGTTTTCCAGCGCGAAGGACACACCACCGGCAACGCTGACTTCCGAGTGTTCGGTGAGCGAACTCATGAACAGCGCGTAGTTGTCGAACATGCTGTTGGAGGCAACATAGACTTCAAACTTGTCGCCATCGACCAGCGGCGTGTTGTCGGTGGGGTCAACCGGCGGCGGGTCATCGGGCACTTCCACGGTGATGCCGTTGAAGGTCAGCGTGCCGGGCGTGCCGGGGGCGGGCGCTGTGTAGGCAGCCGTCACCGTCTGGCGGTTGCCGTCGCTGTCGAGTTCTTCCACGCCCCAGGTGCCGTAGGTGTCCGGGTCGGGCTGGGTGTAGGTGAGGATGTAGCGTTTGCCAAGATCAGTGTTGGGGTCGACGGCGGCAGGGTCGCCGGGGTTGGCGGGGGGCGTGGTGTTGAAGCTCACGGTCAGCGCCGTGGAGTCGCCCTGGTTGTGCGCGCCGCGATAGCTGTAGAGCGCATCGTTGGTGGTGGGTTTGTCCTCGGAAGGCGTGCGCAGGGCGTTGACGTCGATGTTGCGCGAGCGGTCAAAAATGCTGGTGCCGGGCATGGTAATCGGCATGAAACGGGTGTTGCTCACCTGAATGGTGCGCTCGCCCTGGTCGCCGTGGTAGGTGATTTTGCCCAGCGTGCCGTCGTAGGGTTTGTCGTTGGTGCGATAGCCCGAGAAGATGTAGTCGCCGTGCGCGTCCTGCGTGTTGGCGAGGCTGAGGATGGCCTCGAACTGCTGGCGCAGGTCTTGCTCGATGTAGGAAATATCTTTGGGTGTGAGCGAGCCGTCCCCGGCATACACCGTCTGACGGCGCACGTACTGAACAATGTCTTCAATGCCCTTGAGCTTGGTTTCCAGCAGCGCCATGCCGTCGTTGGCATAGCCGATGTTGTCGCCAAACTGTTTGACAACCGCCTTGGATTGCGAGGTTTCCAGCACC
>JAFZMK010000254.1 GCA_017553285.1 Rhodocyclaceae bacterium | reverse complement strand
GGATGCAGATAGGCGCGGCGCACGCCTTCATTGACCATTTCCTGCACGCTGCGGCGGGCATCCCAGCTCACATTCATGCCGATTTTGAGGAACACGACGGCGATGCCGGTATCCTGACAGATGGGGCGGTGGCCTTCGGCGCACAGGCGGGAGTTGGTGAGAATCTGCGCGATGGCGTCCTTGGCGGCGGGGTTTTCTTCGCGCCGCCAGGCTTCGCTCATCGCCTGTACGAAGTCTTTCGGGTGGTAGTAGCTGATGAACTGGAAGGCGTCGGCAATCGACTGGATGAAGTCTTCTTCGCGGATGACGGACATGGCGCGCGCTCCTGTGCGGCAGGTGAAAAAGGCAAGATTTTACTCAATTCGTTTGCCCTGTATGCGGGCTTTCGCGCCGCGCCTCTGTTACCATCGCCGTTTTTGCTGTGCATGGAGAGTGCAAACATGTTTTCTGCCCAGGATACGCTGGCAAGCGTTGACCCCGAAATCTGGCAAGCGGTGCAAGCCGAAAATCGCCGTCAGGAAGACCATATCGAGCTGATTGCTTCGGAAAACTACGTCTCGCACGCGGTGATGGCGGCGCAAGGCTCGCAACTGACCAACAAATACGCCGAAGGCTATCCCGGCAAACGCTATTACGGCGGCTGCGAACACGTGGACGTGGTCGAACAGCTTGCCATCGACCGGCTGAAGGCGCTCTTTGGCGCGGAAGCGGCGAACGTGCAGCCCAATTCGGGTTCGCAGGCCAACCAGGCGGTGCTGATGGCGTTCGCCAAGCCGGGCGACACGCTACTGGGCATGAGCCTTGCCGAGGGCGGGCATTTGACGCACGGCATGGCGCTGAATCTTTCCGGCAAGTGGTTCAACGTGGTCTCTTACGGGCTGAACACGCAGGAAGAAATTGATTATGAGCGCGTGGCGGCGCTGGCGCGCGAACATCGCCCGCGCGTGATTGTGGCGGGCGCTTCGGCCTATGCGCTGCGCATCGACTTTGCCCGCTTTGCCGAGATTGCCAAAGAAGTGGGCGCGATTTTCTGGGTGGATATGGCGCATTACGCCGGGCTGGTGGCAGCCGGGCTGTATCCGAACCCGGTGCCGCACGCCGATGTGGTGACTTCTACCACGCACAAAACCCTGCGCGGGCCGCGCGGCGGCGTCATCCTGATGAAGGCGGAACACGAAAAAGCCATCAATTCGGCGATTTTCCCGGGCTTGCAAGGCGGGCCGCTGATGCACGTCATCGCTGCCAAGGCGGTGGCGTTCAAAGAGGCGGCGACCCCGGCGTTTCGCGCCTATCAGACGCAAGTGGTGGAAAACGCCCGCGTCATGGCGGAAACCTTGCAAGCGCGGGGCTTGCGCATTGTTTCCGGGCGCACGGAAAGCCACGTCTTTCTGGTCGACCTGCGCGCCAAGAAGATTACCGGCAAGCTGGCGGAACAGGCGTTGGGGCAGGCGCATCTGACGGTCAACAAAAACGCCATCCCGAACGACCCGGAAAAACCGATGGTCACCAGCGGCATCCGCATTGGTTCGCCTGCGATGACTTCGCGCGGCTTCGGCGCGAAAGAGGCGGCGCAAATCGCCAACCTGATTGCCGACGTGCTCGATGCG
>JAFZMK010000031.1 GCA_017553285.1 Rhodocyclaceae bacterium | reverse complement strand
GGGCGAACTGGTCGGCGCACAGCCCGAGGCGCTGGACCTCGTCGCCTGCGCCCTCGAATGTATCCACGCCTATTCGCTGGTGCATGACGACATGCCCTGCATGGACAACGACACCCTGCGCCGGGGCAAACCCACCGTGCATATTCAATATGACGAAGCCACGGCGCTGCTCGTGGGCGATGCGCTGCAAACGCAGGCGTTTGAGCTGCTCGCCCGCCCCGGTCTGGGCGTGCCGGACACGCGCCGCCTCGCCATGCTCAGCCTGTTGGCGCAGGCCAGCGGCTCGCGCGGCATGGCGGGCGGTCAGGCAATGGACTTGGCCAATGTCGGGCGCAACATCAGCCGCGCCGAACTCGAAGTCATGCACCTGCACAAAACCGGCGCGCTGATTCGCGCCGCCGTCCTGCTCGGCGCCGATGCGGGCGCGCAGGCGCTAGCGGATGCGCAGCGCGAACGGCTCGATACCTTCAGCAAACGCGCCGGTCTGCTGTTCCAGGTCGTCGATGACATTCTGGACGACACCGCCAGCACTGCCACGCTGGGCAAAACCGCCGGCAAGGATGCCCTGAACGACAAACCCACCTACGTTTCCCTGCTCGGGCTGGATGAAGCCCGCCGTCTGGCTGACGAACTGCTCCACGACGCCCGCGCCGCGCTTGCCGAACTGGGCAGCGCAGCGTGCCGTCTCTGCCAGGTGCTGGACTTCATCGCCTGCCGCAGCCACTGACCACCGCACCATGACACCCACCGCCCTGCTCGACACCCTTCACAGCCCTGCCGAACTGCGCCAGCTTGCCCGCGAGCAATTGCCCCAGCTTGCCGAAGAACTGCGCACCTTTCTGGTCGAATCGGTCTCGCGCACCGGCGGCCACCTGTCTTCCAACCTCGGCACGGTTGAGCTTTCCATCGCCCTGCACTACGTCTTCGATACCCCGCACGACCCCATCGTCTGGGACGTAGGTCACCAAAGTTACAGCCACAAAATCCTCACCGGACGGCGCGAAGCCATGTCCACGCTGCGCCAATACGGCGGGCTTTCCGGCTTTCCGCGCCGCGATGAAAGCGAATACGACGCCTTCGGCACGGCGCACTCGTCCACTTCCATCGCCGCCGCGCTGGGCATGGCGATTGCCGCGCGCGACCAGGGGCGCAGCCAGCAATCCATCGCCGTCATTGGCGACGGCGCACTCTCCGCCGGCATGGCATTTGAAGCCCTGAACCACGCCGGCGACCTGCACGACATTGACCTCATCGTCATCCTCAACGACAACGAAATGTCCATCTCCCCGCCCGTGGGTGCCATCTCGCGCATCCTCTCGCGGATGCTCTCCGGCGCCACCTGGCACGCCGCCCGGCGCGTCGGCGGCAAAATGCTCGACATGCTCCCGCCCGCCCGGGACATCGCCCGCCGCGTGGAAGAGCACGTCAAAGGTCTCGTCACCCCCGGCACGCTGTTTGAAGAATTCGGCTTCGACTACTACGGCCCCATCGACGGGCACGACCTCGACACCCTCGTGCCCGTGCTGCAAAACCTGCGCAAAATCAAAGGCCCGCGTTTTCTGCACATCGTCACCCGCAAAGGCCAGGGCTACAAACTCGCCGAAGCCGACCCCATCCTCTATCACGGCGTCTCGCGCTTTGACCACACCACCGGCATCGCCCCGGCGCAACCCTCGTCCGCCTCGCCCACCCCGCCCGCCTGCGCCAAAATTTTTGGCGACTGGCTGTGCGAAATGGCGGCACAAGAAGAGCGCCTCGTCGCCATCACCCCCGCCATGCGCGAAGGCTCCGGCATGGTGCGTTTTGCCGAAACCTTCCCCGACCGCTTTCACGACGTCGGCATTGCCGAACAGCACGCCCTCACGCTCGCCGCAGGGCTGGCCTGTGGCGGCCTCAAACCCGTCGTCGCCATCTACTCCACCTTCTTGCAGCGCGCCTACGACCAGTTCGTGCACGACATCGCCCTGCAAAATCTCCCCGTCCTGCTCGCCATCGACCGCGCCGGGCTGGTCGGCGCGGACGGCGCCACCCACCACGGCGCTTTTGACCTTGCCTTCCTCACCTGCATTCCCAATCTCACCTTCTTCTGCCCCGCCACCGCAGACGAATGCCGCGCCATGCTCACCGCCGCCTTCCAGCACAACGGTCCCACCGCCGTGCGCTACCCGCGCGGCCCCCTGCACACGCCCGCGATCATCGCCGACCAAGCCATGCCGCCCATCGAAATCGGCAAAGCGCACGTCCTGCGCCAAGGCAAACGCATCGCCATCGCCGCCTTCGGCACTCTGGTCGCCCCGGCAGCGCAAGCTGCGCAGGCGCTGGACGCCACCATCGTCAACATGCGTTTTGCCAAACCGCTGGATACCGACTGCCTGCGCGCACTGGCCGCCGCGCATGAACTCATCGTCGTCGTCGAAGAAGGCAGCGTCATCGGCGGCGTCGGCGGCGAAATCGCCCGCTTCCTCGACCCCCTGCCCCGCGCCCCGCGCATCCTGCGCCTCGGCCTGCCAGACCGTTTCATCGACCACGGCGACCAATCCCGCCTGCTGGCAGACTGCGGCCTCGACGCCCACGGCATCCAGCGCAGCATCGAAGAACATCTCAACATGCTGGACGCCGCGCGCTAACGCGCCACGGCATGGGCGCGCAGCAAATTATTTGCGCACCTCAAACGTATTGCACTGGTTCAGGTCGCCGGTTTTCATGCCTTGTTTGAACCAATACACCCGCTGTTGCGAACTGCCGTGGGTGAAGGCATCGGGCACGACGCGACCGGTGGCCTGTTTTTGCAGG
>JAFZMK010000253.1 GCA_017553285.1 Rhodocyclaceae bacterium | reverse complement strand
TCGAGGCTGGCAAACGCGCATCGCCCAACTTGTCGCCAGCCACGCGCCGTAAGTACAAAACGCGCTGCGGCAGCACAACAAAAAACCGCCAGCATTGGCGGTTTTTGTTTTTTCAAGCCAACCTTCCGCGCGCATCACGTCGGCAAGAAAAACAACGCCACAATATGACACGCTATGACACGTAACTTTTCGCGTTTCGCGCTACCTTTCGCCCCGCACGTTTTTCATCGGAGCACTACCATGAACCACCGTCCCTTCACCCTCGGCCTGCTGGCCGTCGTCCTCGCCAGCTTCTTTGCCGCCACGCCGGCGCTGGCAGGCAAGGATCACAAAAGAGGTCCGAAATTCGACGCCCGCCCGCACCGCATCCACAAAGCGCCGCCGCGCCACTTCCACCGTCCGCCCCCGCCGCCGCCGCCGCGTCACCGCCACCACCGCAGCTACGGCGGGTTCTTCCTCGTGCCGCCGCTTGCCTACGCTGCCACCACCTATTACGTCAGCCCCTCCTACGGCTTTGGCGTGCGCGAGCGCGAAATCATCCGCGAATACTATGAGCCGCGCGCGCTGCGCGGTGAATGCCCGTCGGGTTTGTATTTCCGCTCTGGCCAGTGCTATCACGAAGGGCCGCGCCGCTGGGCAATCGGCGAACCCGTGCCGTCGACCGTCGTCATCGAACCGCTGCCGAGCGCACTGCTCACCGCCCTGCCGCCGCCACCGCCGCGCCACCGCTACGCCCGCGTCGCAGGCGACATCCTGCTGCTGGCGCTGGGCACGAACATGGTCGTTGATGCGCTCGACGATTTGTTCCGCTAATCCATAGGTTTTTTTCACCACAGGAGTCTGCAACATGAAAACCCTGTCTCTGTCCCGCCGCCTGCTGGCCGCCGCCCTGGTTGCCGCCTTCGCCGCCACGCCCGCGCTGGCCAGCAAAGACCGCGACCGTCACCCGGCGCCGCCGCCGCAACAGCACAACAACGCGCACCGTCCGCCCGCGCCGCCGCCGCAGCAGCAGCGACACAACAACACGCACCGCCCGTCCGCGCAGCCGCCTGCGGTACACAACGCCAAGGACCGCCGCGCCGCACCGCCGCCGAGCGCGCGCCGCGACGTGCGCGAGAGCATCCGCACCGTGCCCGTGTCTGCCGAGCCGCGTTTCAACGCGCGCGACCGTGGCGTTGTCCGCAACTATTACCAGCCGCGCATGAAACGCGGCGAATGCCCGTCGGGGATGCACTTTGAACGTGGCCGCTGCTATCGCAACGCGCCGCGCCCCTGGGTCATCGGCCAGCCGCTGCCGCCGACGGTCATCATTGAACCGCCGCCGCCCGCCGTGGTGCAAGTACTGCCGCCGCCGCCGCCGCAATACCGCTACGCCAGCGTTGCCGGTGACATCCTGCTGCTAGCCATCGGCACCAACATGGTCATCGACGCGCTCGATAACCTCTTCGACTAACCCTCCCCACACCGCCACCGCGCGGGCGGGCGCAGGCAAACAAGCCTGCCCCGCCCGCGTTTTTGTTCGCCCGTCACGCCCCCATCGCGCAAAATTGGGCGCGACACACCGTCCTTTTCCGCCCTTGCAGCGCGCGCGCGATGCGTTACCCTGCGCCTATCCTTTTCGCGGTCTGTTGACGGAATCCATCATGCATACCCCCATCTCTCCCGCCGGTGGCGCTGAAAACCCCGAACACCCGAACGAGCCGTTCATCGCCGATTTTTCCGAAGGCTTTGAGGTCGGCCTGTATCTGGCCTTGCTGGAACTCATCGACGAAGGCGTGCTGATTGCCAGCGATGAGACCATTCTGGAAGTCAACAGCGCCTGCTGCCGCTTGCTGGAACGCGAATACCGCGCGCTGGTGCGCCAGCCGCTGTCGATCCTGTTTGGTTCGGAAAAAGCCTTTCTCGATGCCCGCGAACGCTTGCTGATTCAAGGCGAGATGCGCGGCGCCATGCGCGTGGCGCTGCCTGCCGGACGGCTGCGCGACGTGCGCTTTATCGCCGCCGCGCGCCTGCGCCCGGGGCTGCACGCCATCATTTTGCGTCCCGACACCTTGATGACCGGCGAGAACACCGGGCCGCTGCCTGCCTCGCTGCGCCAGCACGATTTCTGGCCGCAACTGGCCGCCGCCATGTCGCAACCGCTGATTGTCGCCGACCATGCCGACCAGATTGTCGCCGCCAACGCACCGGCGCTGGCGATGCTGGAATTGACGCGCGAAGAAGTCGTCGGGCAGCCGCTGGGCAACTTTTTCGCTGGCGACTGGCCTGCCGCAGGCAGCACCGCGCCGCTGACCGTGCAACTGCTGGCGCACAGCATCGAGCACGCCGTGCGCCAATTCCCCGCGCCGCACACCGGCGGGCGCATCTGGCTGTTTGCCCTGCCTGCCCTCGGTGCCTCCGCACCCGAAACACCTGAGACGCCGGAGACGCCCGAAGCCCCCGCGCAAACCGCCGCCGCCCCCGCGCCTGCCGCGCCGGATACGGCGCAATACCGCGCCGTGCAAGAAGCGCTGGAACAAGGGCAACTGGAAGTCTATTTTCAACCGCTGGTCAATTCGCACAACCGCACCATCGTCGCCGGTGAAGCCCTGCTGCGCTGGCGTCACCCCACGCACGGGCTGCTGCCCTTCGGGCGTTTTCACGATTTTGTGCAGGACGAACACGCCATTGCCCGTATGAGCGATTGGGCGATGGCCGCCGCCTGCCAGCACGCCGCCGCCTGGCCTGCCGGGCAAGGGCCGGTGGGCGCAGAGCGCATTCTGGCCGTCAACGTCAGCGTGGCGCAGGCGCTGCGCGAGGATTTTTACGAGCGCGTCGAACGCGCGCTGAACGATTCGGGGCTGCCCGCGCAGCGTCTGGAACTGGATCTGGAAGAGCGCATCTTGCAGGCCGACGCCGACAAGGTGGATGCACTGCTGGCGAAACTGTACAGCCTGGGCGTGCGACTGGCCGTCGATGACTTCGGCCACCGCGCCTTTGCGCTGACCAACCTGCAACGCCCCTGTCTGACCTCGCTGAAATTCGACCCCGCGCTGATTGCCAGCATCGGCATCGATGACACCAGCGAAGCGATTATTGAAGCCTTCGTCGGCATGGCCGGCACGCTGCGCCTGCAACTGTGGGCGCGCGGTGTGAGTTCGCCTGCGCAGCAGGCGTTTTTGAACGCGCTGGGCTGCCACCTGCAACAAGGCCCGCTGTACGGCCCGCCGCTGCCCGCGCAGGCGTTCGCGCTGCTCACCGTCGCCCCCGAAATGCACGTCGCCACAGACACCGGCACCACCAGCACCGAAAACGCCCCCGTCGACGCCGAAACCCTCGCCGCCCAAGTCGCCGCCCTGGTGGAAACAGAACCCGCAGCGGAGGTCGAAGCGCAAGCCGTTGCCGAAGAAGAAGTGACGGCGGAAGCGGCGGAAGAAATTGCGGAAGCCGAAGCTGCCGAAGAAGCCGAAGCGGCTGCGGAAGAAGTTGCAGCGGAAGCTGTCGCCGAAGCTGCCGAAGAAGTCGAAGCTGCTGCGGAAGTCGAAGCGGAAGCTATTGCCGAAGAAGAATTGATGGCGGAAGCGGCGGCGGAAGAAATGCCTGCCGAAGCCGCGCCGGAAGAAGCCGAAGCCGTCGCGGAAGAAGTTGTGGAAGCGGTTGCGGAAGTCGAAGCGGAAGCCGTCGCCGAGATGGAAGCAGAAGCCCTTGCGGAAGTGGCGGAAGACGTAGAAGCCGCCATGGAAGAAGCGTCTGCCGAAGGCGAAGCGGAAGCTATTGCCGAAGAAGAATTGATGGCGGAAGCGGCGGAAGAAATGCCCGCTGAAGCCGCGCCGGAAGAAGTCGAAGCGGTCGCGGAAATGGAAGCCGCTGCGGAGGCGGAAGCTATCGCCGAAGTTGCCGAAGAAGCCGAAGCCGTGGCGGAAGAAGTTGCGGCAGAAGAAGCGGAAGCAGTCGCAGAAGAAGCCGCGCCGGAAGAAGTTGTGGAAGCGGTTGCGGAAGAAGCAGCCGCAGAAGAAGCCGTTGCCGAAATGGAAGCCTTTGCGGAAGCAGCCGCCGAAGAAGCGCCTGCCGACGCGGTGGCAGAAGACGAAGCAGCGGCGGAAGCGGTTGCGGAAATGGAAGCCTTCGCGGAAGAAGTGTCGGCAGAAGACGCGGAAGCGGTTGCGGAAGTCGAAGCGGAAGCCGTCGCAGAAGAAGCCGCGTCGGAAGAAGTTGCGGAAGCCGCCGCCGACGCGGAAGCAGAACCCGAAGCCGTCGCCGAAGAAGAATTGATGGCGGAAGCAGCGGCGGAAGAAATGCCTGCCGAAGTTGCGCCGGAAGAAGCGCCTGCGCAAGCCGAAGCGCCACCGGAGGCACCCGCCCCGCTGGCGCTGGATGTGGTGCCGGTGGTGAAAGCTGCGCCGGCGGCGCAGGCTGCCGGGGCGACGGTGACGCAAATCCTGCGCGCGGCCTCCCCGGGCATGGCACTGGGGTCGTCGCTGGGGATGCGCGTGGTGCTGGCAGTGCCGGAACTGTCTGCCGTCACCGACGCCAAAAAAGCGCCGACGGCGAAAAACCCCTCCGCTTCGTAATCACCAAAACACGACGGGCGCGCACCCATGCAAGGCGCGCGCCCGTTTTGTTTGCTGCGAAAAGACGCGGGGCGTTAGCGGTAGAGCTGGTCGCCGTCGACGCGCACGCGCTCGCCTACGCGCACGTTGGGGTTGCTGGTGTAGTGAAAATCGCGCGAGCCGCCGCCGTCCAGACGCACGGTCACACGCCAGTACGGTTGGCCGCTGCCGCTGGCGGTGTTCTCGGCAATGGCGTTGCCCAGCAGGGCACCGCCGACGGCACCGGCGATGGTCGCCGCCGTTCTGCCATGCCCTTTGCCGACCTGGTGACCGGCCAGACCGCCCAGCGCGCCACCGACGACGGTGCCCACGGCGCGGTTGGTGTTGCGGTTGCTGTTATTGTTCTGCACGTATTCCACACCGCTGATGGTGCCGTAATCTTGATAGCGGTTGGCGCTGTTGTAATTGTTGTTGTAGCTGTTGTAGTTGCTGCCGGAATATTGCGGCTGCGGGTCGTAAGCGTTGGCGCAGCCAGAGAAAGCCAGCGCGGCAAAGGCGGTCAGCAAGAATGCACGGGGTTGGCGGGTGAGCATGAAAAGCCTCCTGTGATGAGTGAATCGAAGTGGGGTGCGCAAACGCACGCGGCGTCACCTTAACGCGAATGGGCGCGCGGATGCGCTTTGCGCGCTGCCCAATCTGTAACAAAACACCAGCGCAATCAGCCCCAGATGGCTTGGTGCAGGGCGGTGAATTCTTGCGTCAGTTTGTGGCGCGGGTCGAAAAACACCATCGGTTTGCAGCATTCGTGCGATTCGCGAATGCGCACCGAGGCGGAAAGATAGGGCGTGAGCACCGGCAGTTCTTCCTCCACCAGTTCCTGCACCACTTTTTGCGGCAGCGTGGCGCGCGCCTGAAACTGGTTGACGATGATGCCTTCGACTTGCAGCGCGCGGTTGTGGTCGGCGCGGATTTCGGCGACGTTTTCCAGCAGCGTGTAGAGGGCGCGGCGCGAGAAGTCGTCGCAATCGAACGGTATCAGGCAGGCATCGGCGGCGATCAGCGCCGAGCGGGTGTAAAAATTGAGCGCCGGCGGCGTGTCGATGTAAATGTGGTCAAACTCTTCATTCAGCTCGTCGAGCGCTTCGCGCAGCTTGAAAATCTTGTAACGCGATTCCAGCCGGTTTTGCATTTCTTCCAACTGCGCGCTGGACGGCAGCATCCAGAGATTGTCAAACGGCGTGGCGCTGACAAACTCGCTGGTCGCCAGCGAATTGAGGCGGAAATTGATGGTCTGGTCAAAAAAATCGGCCAGCGTGCGCTCGGCCTCGGTGTCGCCCATCAGGTAGTGCGTGGAATTGCCCTGCGGGTCCAGATCCACCACCAGCGTGCGCTTGCCCTGCTGGGCGCTGATGGCTGCAAGATTGCAGGTGATGGTGGATTTGCCGACACCGCCTTTCTGGTTGAACACGACCTTGCGCATGGTTTCCTCTCCCCTGTGTGAATGGATACAGCGGCGATTGTGCCAAAAATCGGCGCGGGCGGCGATTGTCTGTTACCAATCGCAGATTGGGCATAAAATGGCGGGTTCGCAATGTTTGCAGGTTTTGCTGTCTGCGTGCGCCGTCTTGTGCGCACCTGCCAATCACAACGAGAAAGGAATACCACAATGAGCAAGAAACGCCCCCAGGATAATCAAGATTTCATCGCCGCCGCACTGGAATATCACCGCCAGCCTACGCGCGGAAAAATCTCCGTCGTCCCCACCAAAAGCCTGACCAACCAGCGCGACCTGGCGCTGGCCTATTCGCCGGGCGTGGCCGCTGCGTGCGACCTGATTGTCGCCGACCCGCAGCAGGCCAACGAAGTGACCTCGCGCGGCAATCTGGTCGCCGTGGTCACCAACGGCACGGCAGTGCTGGGGCTGGGCAACATTGGCCCGCTGGCGGCCAAGCCGGTGATGGAAGGCAAGGGGTGTCTGTTCAAAAAATTCGCCAACGTCGATGTCTTCGACATTGAACTGGACGAGAACGATCCGGACAAACTCATCGACATCATCGCCTCGCTCGAACCCACGCTGGGCGGCGTCAATCTGGAAGACATCAAGGCGCCGGAATGTTTTTACATCGAAGAAAAACTGCGCGAGCGCATGAAAATCCCCGTCTTTCACGACGACCAGCACGGCAC
>JAFZMK010000030.1 GCA_017553285.1 Rhodocyclaceae bacterium | reverse complement strand
TTTTTCCTTCGGCAGCAAGCACTTCATTGACCGCGCGGGTGAGTTGTTTGCCCCAGAAAGCATAGAGCGTCTTGCCGCGCGCGTTGGTCAATCGTGTGCCCATTTCCAGCCGGTAGGCTTGAATCAAATCCAGCGGACGCAGCACGCCATACAGACCAGACAGAATACGTAAATGCGCTTGCGCCCAGTCCAGCGCCGCCGCATCCAGCGTGCGCGCGTCCAGACCATCGTAGACATCGCCGTCAAAGGCAAGCAGGGCTTGCCGCGCATTGGCGGGCGTAAAGGGCGGCTGCCACTGTTCAAAACGGGCCGCATTGCGCACCGCGAGGCGGTCAGAAATCGACATCAAGGCAGCGAGTTCAGCGGGCGTTTTATCGCGCAGCAGCGCGACAAGTTCCGCCGCCTCGGCGAGAAAATCCGGCTGCGAATGCGCGTGGGCAGGTAGAGGCGTTTCAAAATCCAGCGCCTTGGCCGGGGAGAGGACAAAAATCATGATGTGCAGAACCTGCGGCAAGAAAGAGGCGGATTGTAGCGTGCCGCTATGTTCCCGCGCGTTTGCCCGTGTCGCCGCCTGCTTGCTGGCGGATGTCTTCCATGTTCCTGAAATCGCGCTCCAGCGCGTGTTTTACAGCAAGGATGGAGATGCACTCGTCTTCCACTCTGAACAAGTTCAGGGAAAACTTCAGCGGTGGCATTGCGGCATGGGGGCGTCATGCTCGCCGGCTTCCAGCCTGGCAAGCCAAACATCCATTTCTTCGCCTGTCAGGTGCAGCCCCGTTTCCTGATAATGCTGCCAAGAGCGCAGCGCCGCCTGCTTGAGTTCTTCCTGCGCCTCCTCGCGGTCAAGGTAACTTTTGATGGCTTCTTTCATCATCCAGTGCGGCGTGCGCTGGCGCGCGTCAGCAAGGCGCTGGATGCGTCCGTACAGGTCGTCGTCCATTTTGATGGAAGCGACGTGCTGGCGTGGCTTGGTAGCGGTTGCGGTCATGTTGTGCTCCTGATGCGTGGGGCATACCTTTGCACGCTTCACGCGCAAATGCAAGCGGGCGGGAGAGGACTGCGCTGGTATGCGTTACGCCCCCGCGCCGCCGACTTGCCATCGCCGCCAGGCAATCAGGGCGCATCCTGCGCCGTCGGCGGTTTGAGCAACAGCCAGATCGGTGTATCCAGCGCCCGCGCAAGGCGCTCGATGTTGGAGAGCGACACATTCCAGCGCGACCGCTCTACCGCCGAGACATAGGTGCGATCCAGCTCACACTCCAACGCCAGCCGCTCCTGCGACCATCCCTTGTCCACACGCAGCCGCCGAATCCAGTACGCCAACACCTGACGCGGATCATCCGGGTCAGGCAGCGCAGCGGGAGGAGAAGGACGGGCAGACACCCGTATAGCTTGACTTATGTCACATTTGCATCCACGGAGTTTGCTTCACATGTAGCGGTCTGCTAGATTTGTATCTGACGAGTTTGCTTCACACATCGCCTCCGGATCCCATGGGGCGAGGTAGCAGACACCTGTTGGCGTACAGGTTCCGCAAACAACTGTGCCCGCTCCGTTTTGTTCCTCCTAACCGGCCTTCCAGCACCTGACAACCTCAAAGACAAAGGAAGAAAATCATGTCCGCAATGACTGAATACGCAAAGAACGTCTTCAACGATAAAGCCCTGCTTCGGGACAAGCTAAAAATATTTCTTCACACCACGGATACAGCCAAGATCGAAAGCTACGCACAGGCATGTGAAAAATTTTTTGCAAGCGGCGGCAAGCAGCAACTTGGATTTAGCGCAACCTGGAGTTGGCCTGCATGTATCGCCACCGGATTTTTCTTTCTGTACAGAAAAGACTATCTGTCCACAGTAATCGCATTCATTGTAAGCCTCCTCGCAAGCGCGCTGGGCTGGATTCTTTGTGGAATCTGCGGGAAGTATTTCATTGCCAAAAAATTTGTGTCTCTCCTGAATACAGAGGATGACAGTGAATTACAAATCAATGGCGGAACACACGGATGGGTTATCCCTGTTGCCATAGTGGTCTATATCCTCGGCACCATCGCCGTCATCGCAGCCATGCCTATGGAATGATAATGTGCGCGTATTATTGTGCGCCATCTACACAAATTTTTGTATAGGAGAAAACACCATGTGGAAAACAGAAAGGCGTTTTTTGATTACAGCCATGTCTGTTGCATTGCTGTTGTGCGGATGTGGTTTGATTTCAGACAGCGGTTTTGCCACCGTAGAAGTGACGCCGACAAACATTTTCGGACAATACATCAGCAACAGTTGGCAACTCAAATTGCAAGCAAATGAAGATGGGGTTGTTGTGAAAAGTTTGAAAATAAACAATGGAGCTTGCGAGGTGTCCTCTGAGCAAATCGAAGACGCAAACAAAAGATTCGACAAAAAAAGAGGCAGCGTTTGGACAACAATCGTCTCCAACTGTGTTGGCAGGATACAAACCCTTGAAGTACATACAAATCGCGGCGCAAGTACCGTCGAGTTGAGCTATTCAGAGTAAGCAAGTAGGGTGGGCAACTTTGTCCCCACGTCGCGGCTAAAGCCGCTTCCGAGACGGAGCGGCGCTCCGTCCCGGAGCCGCTTGCGGCGATGTGGAAACAAGTTGCCCGTCCTGCCTTGCCGTCTCTTCCTGCGGACGATATGGGGCGGGCGAGTGGGGCAGACGAGGGGCGGCGGTGACAAACTGACGCATTTTTTCTCCCCATGCGCGCTGTTCGTGCCCATAATGGCGTGACCGGCGTTTTTGTTTGCTGGAGGAGTGCCCATCATGTCTGACCTGCCGATGCCCCGCCCTATGCCTGTGCCGCCGCCGCAGCAATCCATGCACAAGCTGATTTTCATGACGCACCTGATTTACGGCCTGCACGGGTTTGCGGCGTTTTCTGCGCTGCTCAGTTCGGCGTGGATTTTTTCGTCCTTCATTTTTGGGCTGACTTCGCTTGTGGCCGTCGCCCTCAATTATTGGTATCGCGCCGATGTGCGCGGCACTTGGCTGGATACGCATTTCCGCTGGCAGATTCGCACCTTCTGGTTTGCCGTGCTGTGGATGTGTGTGGGCGGGCTGAGTTTTGCCACGTTTATTGGTATTCCGGTGGCAATCGTGATTTTTCTGCTGCTGGGCGTGTGGATTTTGTACCGCATCGCGCGCGGCTGGCTGAGCCTGATTGACAACCGTGTGATGCCCACGGATGAGCCGCCGCCGGCGGGGGCGTAGCTGTTGTGCGTCAGTGCGCGGGGGTGGCGGCTTCGCCGCCTTGGTGCAGCCATTCGATGAGGGCGTTTTGCACCGGCAGGGCGGCGTGCGCGTTGGGGGCGTTGGCGAGGAAGACGAGGATGTGGCGCTGGCCGTGGCGGTCGAGCACGAAACCGGCCATGGCGCGCACATGGTCGATGGTGCCGGTTTTCAGATGTGCGTAGCCTTGTGCGCCGCTGTTTTTGGCCAGACGGCGGGCGGTGCCGTCTTCGCCGGCGATGGGCAGCGAGGCGGTAAATTCCGGCATCCACGGGCTGCGCCAGGCGGCGAACAAGGTCTCGCCAATGGTGCGGGCGCTGGCGCGGGCGCGGCGCGAAAGCCCGGCGCCGTTGTCGATGACAAAGCCTCGGGTATCGACGCCGTGGCGGGCAAGAATGGCGCGCATGGCGTCCCGGGCGCTGGCGACGGCATCCGTGCTTTCGGGGTTCGCTTGCTGGCCGACGAGGGCGAACAACTGGCGGGCGATGAGGTTGCTCGACCATTTATTCATTTCGCGCAGAATTTCCGTCAGGCTGGGCGAGGTTTCGGTGAGCAGGCGGCGGGCGTTCATGGGCGTGTCGCCGTGGCGCACCTGCCCG
>JAFZMK010000252.1 GCA_017553285.1 Rhodocyclaceae bacterium | reverse complement strand
CGCCTGGCGCGCGCCATGATGCGGCTGTAGCGATTGACCGAATACAGCCCATGCACGGTGCTCACCGTCGGCGGCGGGTTTGCCATGCCGCGCAGGGCGTAATGCGCCAGCCAGGCGGGTACGCGCGAATGCAGGTGCAACACGTCCGGGCGCACCTGTTCGATGAGTTTGCGCAGCGCACGCACGCGAAACACGGAAAACAGCGATTTGCGATGCACCGCCAGCGTGTGATGCTCGGCACCCAGCGTGGTGAGTTCCTGCACCATGCGCCCGCCGCTGGAAACAATCACGGCGCGGTGCCCGCCGTGAATGAGCGCGGCACTGAGGCTCATGACATAGCGCTCTACCCCGCCGCTGTCGAGCGCGGGCAGCAGGTGCATGACGGTGAGCGGATGGGCAGGCGCGGCAGATTTCATGCGCAAACAACTTCTTCAGACGGTTCATCGCCCGCGCCGCGCGCCGCAGCGCTGCGGGCAAGACGGGCATAGGCACCCTCGCGGGCGAGCAGTTCGGCGTGGCGGCCCGTCTCGGCAATGCGCCCCTCTTCCAGCACGACAATCAGGTCGGCATGTTCGATGGTGCTTAGCCGATGGGCAATGACAATGGTAGTACGGCCACGGCACAGGCGCTCGATGGCGCCCTGAATCAGGCGTTCGGATTCGTTGTCCAGCGCGGCGGTGGCTTCATCCAGAATCAGGACGGGGGCGTTTTTCAGCAGCGCGCGGGCAATGGCGATGCGCTGGCGCTGGCCGCCGGAGAGCAAGACGCCATTTTCGCCCAGTTCGGTTTCCAGCCCCTGCGGCAGACGTTCGATAAATTCCCACGCATTGGCGGCTTGGGCAGCGGCGATGATGTCTTCGCGGCTGGCTTGCGCCAGTTCGCCGTAGGCGATGTTTTGCGCCACCGTGCCATTGAACAGATGCACCTGCTGGCTGACCAGCGCAATCTGGCGGCGCAGGGCGGCAAGGCGATAGTCGCGCAGCTCAATGCCGTCAAGTTCAATGCGCCCTTCGTGGTAGTCGTAAAAGCGGGGAATCAGGCTGGCGAGCGTGCTCTTGCCGCTGCCGGAGCGCCCCACCAGCGCAATCATTTTGCCGGCGGGAATATCCAGCGTGATGCCGTTCAATACTGGCTGTTCGGTGCCGGGATAGGTGAAGCCAAGCTGTTCAATGCGAATCTGGCCGCGCACGCGCTCGGGCGCGTGCTGGCCGGTGTCGGGTTCGGCGGCAAGGTCAAGCTGGGTGAAGATGGTGTCGGCAGCCGCCACGCCGCGCTGGATGCGGGCGTTGATGTCGGTGAGCTGGCGGATGGAACGCGGCAGCAGCGCGGCGGCAGTGAGGTAGGCCATGATGTCGCCCACCGTGGCCTGGTCGCGGTGCGTCAACACGGCGTAGAGCAAGCCGCCCAGGGCGATGTAGATGATGATGTTGATGAGGGCAGAAAAGCCTTCTTCGCTGCGCGTCATGCGCAACTGGCGGCGCACGTTGGTATCCGATGCAGCATGAAACCGCTGGCGCTCAAAATCGGTGCCGCCAAAACTTTTCACCACGCGATAGCCGTGGATGGTCTCGGAAGAGATGTGGGTGATGTCGCCCATGGAATCTTGAATCGCGCGGCTGATGCGGCGAAAGCGCCGACTGGCCTGATTGACCAGATGCCCCAGCAGCGGCAGCGTGACCATCAAAATCAGGGTCAGTTTCCAGTTTGCCCACAGCAGATAGCCAAGCAGCGCCAGCACCGCCAGCCCTTCGCGGAACAGAATCTTGATGGCGTCGGTGGCTGCGGCGGTGACCATCGTGGTGTCGTAAGTGAGACGGGATACCAGATGACCGGAATTGTGTTCATCGTAAAAGCGCGCCGGCAGGTGCAAAAAACTGTCAAACAGCGCGCGGCGCAGGTCGTCGACAATGCCGTAGGCGACGCGCGAGATGGCGTAGTTGCCCAGAAACGTGCCCACCCCCTGGCAGATGGCAATCACCGCCACCATGATGGGCACGGCGTGCATGAGGTCAAAGCTGTCCAGCCAGGCGATGCCGGTGTGGATGCGGTTGTCTTCGGCGGTCATCCCGTCCAGAAAATGTTTGAGCACACCGGCAATCAGCGCCTTGGACATCGCCGCCGCGCCAAAACCGATGACCGACAACACGAACGCGCCCACGTAGGGGCGCAGGTAACGCAGCAGGCGCTGCCAGGTCTGGACGGCGGAGGAAGAGAGCTTTTCGGCGGCCATGCGAAAAACGGCTAGGTGGCGGCAGCGCGGCGCATACGCCCGGTGCGGATGACGTGCGGCACGGCGCGCACGGCACGCAACACCTGCGCGAGGTGGTTGCGGTCGCGCACCTGAATGGTGAAGACCTGGATGTAGCTGAAATCATCCTTGTCCATGGTGACGTTCTGGATGTTGCTGTCGCTGCTGGAAATGGCGTTCGCCACCGCCGCCAGCACGCCGAGCGCTTCGCGCGTGAGCACGCGCAAGGTGGCGACATAGAGGCGGTCGGGGCACGGTTCCCATTCCACGTCAATCCAGCGCCCGCGCTGGCTGCCGTTTTCACCGGTGACCACCGGACAATCGCAGCGATGCACTTCCAGCCCGTAGCCCTGACGGATCAGGCCGATAATCGGGTCGCCCGGAATCGGCTGGCAACAGGCGGCCAGTTGCACTGCGCTGCCTTCGGTGCCGCGAATCGGAATGGCCTGCGTGGGCGCCAGCGGCGCATTGGGGCGGTCTTCGCGCGCGCCGGCTTCCTGAATGCTTTGCGCCAGATCGCGGGCGACCACTGCCGGCATCTGCTGACCGAGGCCGATTTCGATGTACAGGTCTTTGCGGCTTTTGAGGTTGATTTTGTTGAGGAAAATATCCCAATCCGTCATGCTGACGCGCGCCAGCTCAATATCGTGCGTGCGCAGGGCTTGTTCCAGCAGGCGCTGGCCGAGTGCGCCGGCACCGGCGTTTTGCGAATTGCGCAGGCTGTTGCGAATTTGCGTGCGCGCCTTGCCGGTGCGCACAAAGCCCAGCCAGGCGGGGTTCGGGTTGTCATGCACGGCGCTGATGATTTCCACCTGGTCGCCATTGTGCAATTCGGTGCGCAGCGGCATGAGTTCGCCATTGATGCGGCAGGCGACCGCGCGGTTGCCAATGTCGGTGTGCACGGCGTAGGCAAAATCCACCGGCGTGGAGCCTTTCGGCAACGACAAAATCAGCCCTTTGGGCGTGAGCACGTAGACGTCTTCCGGGAAGAGGTCAATCTTGACGTGCTCCAGAAACTCGGTTGCCACGGGCGAAGCCGATTGCATTTCCACCAGCGATTGCAGCCAGGAGCGGGTTTTTTGCTGCAATTCGGACAGCGTGAGGCTGTCATCGGGGTTTTCCTTGTACAGCCAGTGCGAGGCCACGCCGTTTTCTGCCACGTGGTGCATCTGCGGCGTGCGCACCTGCACTTCCACCTTGCTGCCATAGGGACCAATCAGCACCGTGTGCAGGGATTGATAGCCGTTTTTCTTGGGCAGCGCGATGTAGTCCTTGAACTTGCCGGGCACGGGCTTGTAGATGGCGTGCAGCGCGCCCACCGCCAGATAACAGGTGGGAATGTCTTCGACGATGATGCGCACGCCGAAGATGTCGTAAATCTGCTCGAAACCCAGGTGTTTTTCGAGCATTTTCTGATAGATGGAATACAGGTGTTTTTCGCGCCCGGCGACTTCGGCGGTGATGTTCCAGGCGGGCAGTTGCTGGCTGATGCAGGAAATGACCTTGTTGATGAGGTCGCTGCGGTTTTTGCGCGCCGCCTGAATGGCGCGCGCCAGGGTGCGATAGCGCATCGGGTGGGTGTAGCGGAAGGAAAGTTCCTGCAACTCCCGAAACAGCGCATTCAGCCCCAGACGGTTGGCAATCGGCGCGTAGGTATCCAGCGTTTCCAGCGCGATGCGGCGTTGCTTGTCTGGGCGCACGGCGTCCAGCGTGCGCATGTTGTGCAGGCGGTCGGCCAGCTTGATGAGCATGACGCGGATGTCGGAGGTCATCGCCAGCAGCATCTTGCAGAAGTTTTCTGCCTGCGCTTCTTCCTTGGTGCGCGATTCGGCCTTTTCCAGTTTGGACAGACCATCGACCATGTCCGCGACCACTTGCCCGAAGGTTTCCGCAATCTGCGCCTTGCCGACTTCGGTGTCTTCCATCACGTCATGCAGCAGCGCGGCGATGATGGCTTGCACGTCCAGCCGCCAGGAGGCCGCCAGCGTTGCCACCGCCAGCGGATGGGTGACGTAAGGTTCGCCACTGATGCGAAGCTGGCCACGGTGCGCCTGGGCAGCAAAATCACAGGCGCTGGCGACCCGTTCCAGGTCTTCGCGCTTCATGTAGGTTTCCACCTGCGCCCACAGGCGTTCGCGCCCTTCTTGCTCGAAGGGGTCGATATTCAGGTGCGTCCACAGGCGCGAGCCGCCTTCTTGCTCATACGGCCCCAGCACCGCAAGCGACGGTGCAGCAGGGGCAGAAGGTTGGGCAGCGGCGGGATTCATGAACGCAAAACGCCGCACAAAGGCGGCGACAGGGGCGGTTAGTGGCTGGGCTGGGCGCGCGTGAGCATTTCCGTGCCAACCTTGCCGGCGGCGACTTCACGCAGGGCGATGACGGTGGGCTTTTCGCGGTTGTTGCGGTCCAGCTCGATATACGGCGTGCCGCCGATGGTGAGCTGACGGGCGCGGTAGGCGGCAGCCAGCGTCAGTTCAAAACGGTTCGGAATGTGACGCAGACAGTTTTCAATGGTGATGCGAGCCATATCGGTTCAATCCTTTTCAAACAGTTGGAAATAATCAGCATGGCGCGCGCGCTGGCAGCAGGTGCGCAGCCGCGCGGCCTCAATGACGGCGTGCAACTGGGCACTGGCCACGGCCAAATCGTCGTTCAGTATAACGTAGTCAGCTTGCGCAGCATGGCGCATTTCGCCACGCGCAGCGGCAAGACGGCGGGCAATGGTTGCCGCATCATCGGTGGCGCGTCCGGACAGGCGCGCTGCGAGCACCTCCAGCGAAGGCGGCAGGATGAAAATGCCCACCATGCGCTCGCCAAACGCTTCACGCACCTGCTGTGCGCCCTGCCAGTCGATTTCCAGCACGATGTCCGCGCCCGCGTCCAGTTGTTCGGCAAGCCAGAGGCGCGAAGTGCCGTAAAAATTGCCATGCACCTGCGCCCATTCGACAAAGCCGCCGGCTTCGCGCAGACGCACAAATTCGGCTTCATCGGTGAAGTGATAATGCACGCCATTTTCTTCGCCCGTGCGCGGCGCGCGCGTGGTGTGCGAAATGGACAGGCGCAGCGCCGGCTCACGCGCCAGCAGTTCGCGCACCAGCGTGGTTTTGCCCGCGCCCGAAGGCGCGCTGATAACAAAAAGGGTGCCAGAAGACGGTGTGTGCATACGGGGAAAAAACGCGCGGTTGGTGTGGCGCTGCAAGCCATTGTGCAAGCCGCTGATTTTACCGCAGGCGCACGCCTTGGGCGCGTTCTCGCATCCGCAAAGACGGCGCGCACGCCGAAAATTTTGCACCCGCACCCGCAGCCTGCCACCGTGCGCGACGGTTTTTTCTGCTACCCTGCCGCTGCCCTGATTTTCTGGCGCGGAGGCGCAACATGTTCAATCTCTCGGATGCAACCATCTGGATTCTGACCGGCATCGTCCTGATCGTTGCCGAATTTCTCGTCCCCGGCGTGGTGATCGTCTTTTTCGGTGTCGCAGCCATTGTCGTCGGCCTGTTGCTGGGCTGCGGCATTGCCCTGCCCATCTCGGCGCAGCTCATCATTTTCGGCGTGCTCGGGCTGGTGCTGCTGTTTGCCCTGCGCGCGCGTTTTACCGCGCTGTTTCACGGCGCCAGCACGGCAGAAGCCAACGGCGTGGAAATCTTTTCGCCCGGCGAAACCGCCGAAGCCATCAGCGCCTTTCAGAATGGGCGCGGCAAGGTCACACTGCGCGGCGCGCAATGGCAGGCAGAGCTGGAAGACGCGCAGGAGGCCGCTGCGGGTCAGCGCCTGTACGTCGTCGGCCATCGCGGCCTGATTCTGCGCGTTTGCACCCGCGCCCCCGAACAAAATGCTGCCGCGCAATAACGCAGCGAATTTTTCATCCCTTTTTGTCGCAGAGGAGTTCCCCACCATGTCCACCTTCACCCCGATTGCCATTTTTCTTGTCGTCGCCATTTTTATTACCTTGTCCAACGTGGTGCGCATCGTGCCGCAGCGTTCTGCCTACATCGTCGAGCGTCTGGGCAAATATTCCCGCACGCTGGAAGCCGGTTTTCACATCCTCGTGCCCTTCATCGACCGCATTGCCTACCGCCATTCGCTGAAAGAAGAAGCCTTTGACGTACCACAACAGCAGTGCATCACGCGCGACAACATCAGTGTCAGCGTCGATGGCGTGCTCTATCTGCAAGTCATCGACCCGCAGGCGGCCAGCTACGGCATCGCCGACTACCGCTATGCTGCCACCAGTCTGGCGCAAACCACGCTGCGCTCGGTGATTGGTCAAATTGAGCTGGACAAAACCTTTGAAGAACGCTCGAAAATCAACGTCGAAGTCGTCAACGCGCTGGACGAAGCCGCGCAGCCCTGGGGCGTGAAGGTGTTGCGTTACGAAATTGCCGACATTTTGCTGCCCAACACCATCAACGACGCGCTGGAACAACAAATGCGCGCCGAGCGCGAACGGCGCGCCGTGGTCGCCCGTTCCGAAGGCGAACGGCAAGAGAAAATCAACGTCTCGGAAGGCGAGAAAGCCCAGATCATCAACCTTTCCATCGCTGAAAAAGAAAAGCAGATTAACGAAGCCGAAGGCAAGGCCAGCGAAATCCGGATGCTTGCCGAAGCCACCGCCGCCGGTATCGAACGCATCGCCGCCGCCATCAACCAGCCCGGCGGCGAACAGGCGGTGAGCCTGCGCATTGCCGAACAATACGTCAGCGAATTTGGCAAGATTGCCAAAACCGGCAACACCCTCATCCTGCCCGCCGAACTGGCCGACATCGGCGGCGCGGTGGCCGGTCTGCGCGAAATCCTCGCCAAGTCCCGCGAGACCGTGACGGCGAACAAGGCATAAGCGCCCCGCCATAAACGAGATGTCGCACGATGGGAACCACTACTTTTGACCGCATCACCCAAACGCCGGACATCATGGGCGGCAAGCCCTGCGTGAGGGGCACGCGCGTAACCGTGGGCATGATTGTGGGCGAAATTGGCGCGGGCACCAGCATTGAGGCGCTGCTGGCAGACTATCCCTATCTGGAACGCGACGACGTGATGCAGGCGCTGCGCCATGCCGATATAGCGGCATAAGCGCCCCGCCCCGCCAAAACAAAACCGGCCATGCGAACAGTGCGCGTGGCCGGTTTTTTATCTGAAGCACCGAGGCGGTGGCGGGCTATCCGCTTGTGTGCGGTTTTTTCGGCGCGTGGTGCGCTGCGGCGTGCGTTTGCGCGTGCGGTTGCGGGTGATGCGCGGCGTGCGGCTGCGGATGTGGTTGCGCGTGTGGCTGCGGCTGCGGATGCGGGTGCTCGTGATGCTGCGGCGGCGTGTGATGGTGCCCGTGATAGGTCGCCTGCGGCTGGCCGTGGGTGTGTTCCAGCGAGGGCAGGACAATCTGCTCGTGCGGCACTTCGTTCAGCCAGCCGTCTTCCAGACGCAGCACGCGCGAAGCGTGGCTGGCCAGCACTTCATCGTGGGTGACGATAACGAAGGCGGTGCCAGTTTGCTTGTTGAGCGAGCGCATCAGCGCAAAGACCGCCTCGGCGTTGCGGCGGTCAAGGTTGCCGGTGGGTTCGTCCGCCAGCACGCAGGCCGGCTTGGTGACCAGCGCGCGGGCAATGGCAGCGCGCTGGCGCTCGCCGCCGGACAGTTGCGCCGGCGTGTGCAACATGCGCTGCCCCAGCCCCACGGCGCGCAGCATCTCGGCGGCGCGCGCATCCGCCTCGTCGCGCGACACACGGCGGATGTAGAGCGGCATGGCAACGTTTTCCAGCGCGGTAAATTCGCCCAGCAGATGATGGAACTGATAGACGAAGCCCAGACATTCGTTGCGCAGCCGCCCGCAGGCGGCGGCAGAAAGACCGGCGAGCGACTGGCCGTTCAACCACACTTCGCCCGAATCGGGCGTATCCAGCCCGCCCAGCAGATGCAGCAGCGTGCTTTTGCCCGAACCGGAAGCGCCGACGATGGAGACCCATTCGCCGCGCTGCACTTCCAGGTCAACGTTGCCGTAGAGGACGGCGAATTTCTGCTCGCCACTGCCGTAGGTCTTGCCCAGCGACTTGCAGGCAAGCACGGTCTCGGGCGGAGCCATCAAAATATCGTTACTCATAGCGCAATGCCTCGGCAGGGTTGGTGCGGGCGGCACGCCAGCTTGGGTAGAGCGTAGCCAGCAGGGTGAGCGAAAACGACATCGCCGCAATCATGCCGATGTCTGCGGGCAGCACTTTCGAGGGCAGCTCGCTGATGTAATAGATTTCCTTGCTCCACAAGGTCAGCCCGGTAATCTTTTCGATGAAGGCGACCAGCAAATCGAGGTTGTCCGCCAGCAGCAGCCCCAGCGCGATGCCTGCCAGCAGGCCGACGATGCCGATGATGACCCCTTGCAGCACGAAAATCATCATCACCGAACGCGGCGACGCGCCCAGCGTGCGCAAAATGGCAATGTCCGCGCGTTTATCCTGCACCGCCATGACCAGCGTGGAAACAATGCCAAAGGCGGCCACCAGCACAATCAGGAAGACGACCACGCTCATCATGGTTTTTTCCATCGCCACGGCGCGAAAGAAATTGGCGTGCCCCTGCGTCCAGTCATAAATATAGGCAGCGCTGTGCAGCGTGCTGGCAAGCTCGCCCATGATGGCGCGGGTGTTGAAAATATCGTCGGTTTTCAGGCGCACGCCGGTGACACCATCGCCCAGCCGGTAGAGCACTTGCGCGTCATGCATGTGGATGAGCGCCAGCCCCGTATCCGCCTCCTGCATTCCCGCCTCAAAGAGGCCGACCACGGTAAATTGCCGCACGCGCGGCAGCACCGCCGCCGGCGTCACCATGCCTTGCGGTGCCACCAATGTAATCTGCCCGCCCACGCCCACGTTCAGCATCCGCGCCAAATCCACCCCCAGCACGATGCCAAAACCGCCCGCTTGCAGCGCATCCAGTTGGCCTTCGCGCATATAGCGGGCGAAATCGGCAACCTTTTCTTCCTCCACCGGCAGCACGCCGCGCACAATCACGCCGCGCACATGCCCTTCGTGCGAGAGCATCGCGTGTTCCTGCACGTAAGGGGCGGCTTCCAGCACATGCTGGTTTTTCAGGCTTTCATCGACCACCTGCTGCCAGTGCGGCAGCGGCTCGTGCATACCGGTGACCTGAATGTGCGAAGCCACGCCCAGAATGCGGTTGCGCAACTCTTCCTGAAAACCGTTCATCACCGAGAGCACGACAATCAGCGCCGCCACGCCCACTGCCGCGCCTGCCATGGAAATGAGCGAAATGAACGAGACCAGACGGTTGGTGCCCCGCGCGCCGCGCGCCGCGCGCGTGTAACGCAGGCCAATCATGGTTTCAAAAGGCATAGGGGAAAATCCGCAAAACAATCAGAACCACGCACTATAGCCGAGCGGGCGCGAATGACCAAACCCGCGCAAAACCCGGAAAACAAAACCATCGCCGCCGCACGCGCGAACGGCTTGCGGGCTGCGATAAAATGCTGCCCTTTCGTTTTTCCCGCCCCGCCTCCTTCCATGCCGTTTGGGTTTTACATCATCATGGCCGCGCAGTTTTTTTCCGCCCTGGCGGACAATACACTGCTGATTGTCGCCATCGAACTGCTGCGCATCGCCGAATCGGGCGACGAGATGGAACCGCTGCTGCGGCTGGTGTTTACCCTCTCTTACGTACTGCTGGCGCCGTTCGTGGGCAGCTTTGCCGACTCCATGCCCAAGGCGCGCGTGATGTTCATCAGCAACGGCGTGAAAATCCTCGGCTGCGCCCTGCTCATCACCACCGTACCGCCGCTGCTGGCCTACGCCATCATCGGGCTGGGCGCGACCGCCTACTCGCCCGCCAAATACGGCATCCTCACCGAATACCTGCCGCACAGCCGCCTGGTGCGCGCCAACGGCTGGATTGAAGGGCTGACCGTAGGCGCCATCATCCTCGGCGCCGTGCTCGGCGGCTTCATGGTCGCCCCCGCCACCGTGCAATGGCTGCAATGGCAAAGCGCGCCGCACCCGCTCTCGCTCATCATCCTCCTGATTGGTCTCTTTTACGTACTGGCAGCAATCTTCAACCTCTTCATCCCGCACACCGGCGTGCCCGACAAACCCATCGAACACGGCCCCTGGGAAATGATTACCCGCTTTGCCGACTGTGTGGGCGCGCTGTGGAAAGACCCGCTGGGGCAAATCTCGCTGGCGGTCACCACGCTTTTCTGGGGTGCCGGGGCAACGCTGCAATTCATCATCATCAAATGGGCGGAAAACGAACTGGACATGGGCTTGTCCAACGCCTCGATGTTGCAGGGCGTGGTCGCCCTCGGTGTGGCGCTGGGCGCAGCGCTCGCCGCGCGCATGGTCTCGCTGTTCAACGCCGTGCGCGTCATCCCGCTGGGGCTGCTGATGGGCGTGCTGGTGATGTTGCAGGTTTTTGTGCACACGCTTGTGCCCGCCGTCATCATGATGGTGCTGGTCGGCATGTGCGCCGGCTTTTTCGTCGTGCCGATGAACGCCCTGCTGCAACACCGGGGTCACCTGCTGATTGGCGCCGGGCATTCCATCGCGGTGCAAAACTTCAACGAAAACCTCTCCATCCTCTTCATGCTCAGCGCCTACGCGCTGCTGCTGTATGCCGAAGTCTCCATCAACACCGCGCTGATCCTCTTCGGCCTGTTCGTCGCGCTCACCATGGCGCTGGTCTGGCTGCGTTACCGCGCCAACCAACGCCGCCACGATTCGCGCGCCAGCCTGCGCGAATATTCCTGAACCTGTTTCACCCGCCCTGCGGCTGCGGCGCATTCGTCGCCCCCTGTTCGTGTCTGCGTCCGCGCAGGTGACATTTGCCCGCAAATGCGGCATGATTGCGGCTCTTTCACCGGAGAAAAGGATGCGGGAAGCGTGCCAGTGCCCATCACGGGCGGCCTTTCCGCGCTATGAGTTGTCCATCCCCCTTCCCTGCCGCCATTTGCCCCGAACGCCCGTGCCACAGGCATGTTTGCGCTCTTGCGCACGCGCACACGCCTTTTCTTCGCGGCATCTCCCGTCTGTCTTGTAACACCGCCACCGCCCCCGCGTCGGCGGCGCATTTCTGCGCGCATTTTCCCTTGCGCACGGCACGCCCATGAAACTACTGATTCTGTTTTTGCTCATCATTCTGAACGGTCTCTTTGCCATGTCGGAAATCGCGCTGGTCGCCGCACGCCGCGCGCGGCTGGCAAAACGCGCACAGGAAGGCGACCGCGCCGCCGCGCTCGCCATGCAACTGGGTGAGGAGCCGACGCGCTTTCTGTCCACCGTGCAAATCGGCATTACCTCCATCGGCATTCTGTACGGCGTTTTCAGCGAACACGCGCTGTCCGCGCCGCTGGCCGTGCTGCTGCAAGACCTCGGGCTGAATGCGTCGCTGGCTGGCGCGCTGGCCACCGGCGTGGTGGTCATCCTCATCACCTTTGTTTCCATCGTCATTGGTGAGCTGGTGCCCAAGCGCGTCGCGCAACTGCACGCCGAGACCATCGCCCGCATCGTCGCCCCGCCGATGAGCGTGCTGGCCAGCATCTCGCGTCCCTTCGTCTGGCTGCTCACCGGCGCTACCGAGCTGGTTTTGCGCCTGCTCGGCCAGCGCAACACCGCCGCCAGCGCCGTCACCGAAGAAGAAATCCACGCCATCATCGACGAAGGCACCGAAGCGGGCGTCATCGAAAAAACCGAACAAGCCATGGTGCGCAACGTTTTCCGTCTGGACGAGCGCCCCATCGCCTCGCTGATGGTGCCGCGCGCCGACATCGTCTGGCTGGACATCAGCCGTCCGCTGCAAGAAAACGTCGAACGCCTGATGCAATCGCCGCATTTGCGCTTTCCGGTCTGTCGTGGCGGGCTGGACGAAATTCTCGGCGTCATCAACGCCAAGCAGCTTTTCCGCCAGCAGCAGACCGGCGACGCGCTGGACCTCTCCAAAGGGCTGGAAGACGCCGTCTATGTGCCCGAATCGCTCAGCGGCATGGCGCTGCTCAACGCCTTCCGCGCCCGCAACACGCACATCATGTTTGTCATCGACGAATACGGCGAAGTGCAAGGCATGGTGACGATGCACGACCTGATCGAATCGCTCACCGGCGAATTCCAGACCGACAACAGCGAAGAAGCCTGGTCGGTGGCGCGCGCCGATGGTTCCTGGCTGCTGGACGGGCTGATTCCCGTGATGGAAATGAAAGACTGCCTGGCGCTGCGCAGCGTGCCCGATGAAGGCAAAAGCCACTATCACACGCTCTCGGGCATGGTCATGTGGCTGCTGGGGCGGATGCCGACGACCGGCGACGTGGTCGAATGGGAAGGCTGGACGCTGGAAGTCGTCGACATGGACGGCAAACGCATCGACAAAGTCCTCGCGCAGCGCCGTCCTGAAGAAACCGTCCCCACTGGCGAAGCCCCCGCCGCAAGCGAAGAACCCCGCACACACACCGCCTGAATCCGCCGCCGCGCACAGCGCGGCGGGCGCGGGGAAGTACTATTCACTATCGCCCTCATAAAAAACAATAAAACCGCCCCTGTCTGGCGCACGCGCAGGGCTTGTTCCCCCTGCGTTTGTCCTTCGATAAAAGTTTTTACTGTGCAGTGCAGCATTTTTTCTGCCGACGGCGGTATACTGCCGCCTGTTTCGCACCGACGAGCGCCTCGCGGACACCCCGCAAGCACCTGTCGATGCGGAATTTTTCGTTTTCGTTCAACTACATAAGGACGTATACAAGATGGCTCAAAAAATTGCTCTGGTCACTGGCGCCATGGGTGGTCTGGGTACGGCGTTCTGCCGCGCTCTGTCCCGTGATGGCTTCAAAGTAGTCGCCAACTGCCTGCCCGCTTTCCCGCCGAAAGACGAATGGCTGGCCGCGCAGAAGAAAGACGGCTTTGACTTCATCGCCGCCGAGGGCGACGTTTCCGACTATGAGTCCTGCAAGGCCATGGTTGCCAAGATCGAAGCCGAAGTCGGCCCGATCGACGTGCTGGTCAACAACGCCGGCATCACCCGCGACAAATTCTTCCCGAAAATGGAAAAAGGTCAGTGGGATGCCGTCATCAACACCAACCTGAACAGCCTGTTCAACGTCACCCACCACATTTCCCCGAAAATGGCCGAACGTGGCTGGGGTCGCATCATCAACATCTCTTCGGTCAACGGCGTCAAAGGCCAGGCCGGTCAGTCCAACTACTCCACCGCCAAAGCCGGCGTGCTCGGCTTCACCAAGGCGCTGGCGCAGGAACTGGCCACCAAGGGCGTGACCGTCAACGCGATTGCTCCGGGCTATGTCGGCACCGACATGGTCATGGCCATTCGTGAAGACATCCGTCAGGCCATCATCGACCAGGTGCCGATGAAGCGTCTTGCCAAACCGGAAGAAATCGCCGACATGGTCGCCTATCTCGCTTCCGACAAGGGCGAATACATCACCGGCGCCACCATCAACATCAACGGCGGTCTGCACATGTGCTAAGCCGCCGCCGCTCCCCGCACTGGGGAGCACTGTTGGCAAGCCCCGCTCCGGCGGGGCTTTTCACATCCCGCGCGGGCGTGTTCGCGGCTGCGACAATATATAATCGCCAGTTTCATATCGCCCCTTTGTTTTTCACCTTTTGCAAGAGAAGCTGACACGATGTCCGTCGAACCCCGTCTGATCAAGAAGTATCCCAACCGCCGCCTGTACGACACGCAAACCAGCGCCTACATCACGCTGGCCGACGTGAAATCGCTGGTCATCGAGCACGTCCACTTCCAGGTAGCGGACGCCAAGACGGGCGAAGACCTGACCCGCAGCATTCTGCTGCAAATCATTCTGGAAGAAGAAGCCGGCGGCGCACCGATGTTTTCCAGCGAAGTGCTCTCGCAGATTATCCGTTTCTATGGCAACGCCACGCAGGGCGTGATGGGCAAATATCTGGAAAGCAACATCAAGGTGTTCACCGACATGCAGACCAAGCTGCAAGAGCAGGTGCGCGCCATCTATGGCGACAGCCACACCATCGGGCCGGAATTCTGGACGCAGTTTCTCAACTTTCAGGGGCCGGCGCTGCAAAGCGTGATGAGCACCTACGTCGACCAGAGCAAAAAGATGTTTGAACAAATGCAATCGCAAATCGAACATCAGGCCCGCAACCTGTTCGTCTTCCCCTTCAACGCCTCGCAGGAAGACGAAACCGGCGGCGACAGCAAATAATCCGCCCCCATCCAGCCGCCCCGCGCGGAAAATCCATGAAGCCCCCGCGCATCGCCTTTGTCTCGCTCGGCTGCCCCAAGGCCACCGTCGATTCCGAACACATCCTCACCGCGCTGCGCCGCGAGGGATACCGCGTCGACAGCCAGCAGGCCGACGCGAACCTGGTCATCATCAACACCTGCGGCTTTATTGATGCCGCCATTGAAGAATCACTCGCCGCCATTGGCGAGGCGATGGCGGACAACGGGCGCGTCATCGTCACCGGCTGTCTGGGCGCGCGCGCGGCCATCATCCAGCAAAAATACCCGCATGTGCTCGCCATCACCGGCCCGCATGACGCCGAGGGCGTGCTCGCCGCCGTGCATCGCCACCTGCCCCCGCCGCAGCCCGAAGGCGCAGAGGAAAACGTGCCGCCCGAAGGCGTGCGTCTTGCGCCGCCGCATTACGCCTGGTTGAAAATTTCCGAAGGCTGCAACCACGATTGCACCTTCTGCATCATCCCCGCGCTGCGCGGCGCGCTCGTCAGCCGCCCGATTCACGAAGTGCTGAAAGAGGCCGAACAGCTCGTGCGCGCGGGCGTCAAGGAACTGCTGGTAATTGCGCAAGACACCAGCGCCTATGGCGTCGACCTGCAATACCGCACCGGCTTCTGGCAAGGCCGCCCGCTGAAAACCCGCATCGCCGAACTTGCCCGCGAACTGGGGCGCATGGGCGTGTGGGTGCGGATGCACTACGTCTATCCCTATCCCAGCGTTGATGCGCTGGTCGAGCTGATGGCCGAAGGGCTGATTTTGCCGTATCTGGACATTCCCTTTCAGCACGCCGATGCCGACATTCTGCGCGCCATGCGCCGTCCCGCCAGCAGCGAAAACGTGCTGGCGCGCATCGCGCGCTGGCGCGAGATTTGTCCGGACATTACCCTGCGTTCGACCTTCATCACCGGCTTTCCCGGCGAGACGGAAAGCCAGTTCAACCGCCTGCTGGATTTTCTGGACGAAGCCCGTCTCGACCGCGTCGGCGCCTTCGCCTATTCGCCCGTCGAAGGCGCGGCGGCCAACGCGCTGGCCGAGGCCGTGCCCGAAGGCGTGCGCGAATCGCGCCGGATGCGCCTGATGCAGCATCAGGAAGACATTTCGCGCGCGCGCCTCGCCCGCTGGCTGGACCGCGAAATCACCGTGCTCGTCGATGACGTGGACGAAGACGACGGCAGCGTGCTCGCCCGTTCCAGCGCCGATGCGCCGGACATCGACGGCCAAGTCATCGTGCCCGAAGCCGCAGAGCTGCTGCGCATCGGGCAATTCGCCCGCGTGCGCGTCACCGATTGCGACGCGCACGACCTCTTCGCCGAACCCGTCCTCCCGGCATAAACCGCCGCGCCCCCCACCATGACCGCGCCTGCTGACTTCCTCGCCGCCCTCGCTGCCATCGTGGGCGAAGCGCATGTGCTTCGTGATGCGCAAACGCTCGCCCCGTATTGCCACGACTGGCGCGGGCGCTATCAGGGCGCGGCGCTCGCCGCCGTCTTCCCCGCCAGCACGCAGGAAGTCGCCGCCATCGTCCACCACTGTGCCAATGCGCGCATCCCCATCGTCGCCCAAGGCGGCAACACCAGTCTGTGCGGCGCCAGCGTGCCCGCCGCGCAGCACCCGCGCGGCATCGTGCTCAACACCTCGCGCATGAACCGCATTCTGGCGGTGGATGCCGAAAACAACACGCTCACCGCGCAGGCAGGCTGCACGCTCGCCGCAGTACAGCAAGCCGCCCGCGATGCCGGACGGCTGTTTGCCCTCTCGCTCGCCTCCGAAGGCAGTTGCCAGATTGGCGGCAATCTTTCCACCAACGCCGGCGGCATACAGGTCTTGCGCTACGGCAACGCCCGCGAGCTGACCCTCGGCCTCGAAGTCGTGCTCGCCGACGGGCAAATCTGGGACGGACTGCGCGCCCTGCGCAAAGACAATACCGGCTACGACCTCAAACAGCTTTTCATCGG
>JAFZMK010000251.1 GCA_017553285.1 Rhodocyclaceae bacterium | reverse complement strand
TTCCGGGCGGGTGTAATGCGGACAATCGAGCAGACCGTCGACGAAGGAATCTTCCTGCGCCGAGGCCGCATCGTTGAGCGCGCCGGGCAACTGGCGGATGACAGCATCGAGCAGCACCATCGCGGGCAGCTCGCCGCCGGAGACGACAAAGTCGCCCAGCGAAATTTCCATATCGACATGGCGCTCAATAAAGCGCTGGTCGATGCCTTCATAGCGCCCGCACACGAGCGTGAGCGCAGGCTCGGCGGCCAGTTCGCGCACCCGCGCGTGATTGAGCGCCTGTCCCTGCGGCGAGAGCAAAATCACCGGACTGCGCCGCACACCGGCGGCATGTTGGCGCGCACGCACATCGGCCAGCGCCGCAGCCAGCGGTTCGGCCATCATCACCATGCCGGGGCCGCCGCCGTAGGGACGGTCATCGACGGTGCGGTGCGCATCCTGGGCGAAATCGCGCGGACTGGTGAAGGCGATGTCGCACAAGCCGCGCGCAAAGGCGCGCGCCGTGATGCCGCTTTTCGTCAGGGCGTCAAACGCCTGCGAAAACAGCGTGATGACATCAAAGCGGCGCGGCTGCATGGACGCAGCGGAAACGTTCATGTGCGTGTTACCAGTCTTTTTGCCAGTCAGCAGTAATCCACCCCGCCGCCACCTCTACCTGCGGCACATAGGCATCCACAAAAGGAATCAGCCGTTCTTCGCCAGCCTCGTCATCACGCACGCGCAGCACATCGTGTGCGCCCGTGCTGATCAGCCCGACCACTACGCCCAACACCTCGCCTTGCAGGTTGCGCACCTTCAGGCCGGTGAGGTCTGCCCAGTAGTATTCGCCTTCTTCCACTTCCGGCAAGACCTCGCGCGGCGCGCCGATATAGAGGCCGCGCAGCGCCTGGGCGCCATTGCGTTCGGTGGTGTGCTCAAAGGCGGCGATCATTTCGTTGCCGTGGGCACGGCAATCCCGAAGCGCCACAGGCCGCCACGCTTCCGCGGGCGCGTTTTCGTCTTCGGCCAGCCACCATTGCGCCATCTCGCCCCATTGCAGCGGGTCATCCGCATAGGGCTGGACTTTCACCCAGCCCTTGATGCCATACGGGGCGCGGATACGCCCCATGACCACCATCGCAGACATTGCGAGCGGCGAGCGACAAACGGCTACGCTCAGGCCGCAGCCTTGGCTGCCTGCTTGACCAGACGGGCGACGGTGGGCGACATCTGCGCACCGTGGCCGCGCCAGTAGGCGAGACGTTCCTGATTGACGACCAGATCCTGACCTTTTTCCTGCTCGCCTTCGGCAGCAAAGGGGTTGTAGTAGCCAAGACGCTCGATGAAGCGACCGTCGCGACGGTTGCGCTTGTCGGCGGCAACGATGGTGTAAAACGGGCGGTGCTTGGAGCCGCCGCGGGCAAGACGAATGACGACCATGCCAGATTCCTCTAAAACCTGTACGTTACAGAAAAGCTACGAATTCTAATCTGCTTTGGCAAAAGAAGCAAGCGAGCCAGCCTGTTCGTCCGCCGCCAGCTCTGCAACCTCTTCCGCCAGCGGTGTTTCTTCCGTGCCCGAGACTTCGTCATCTACCGGCAGCGCCTCGTCGTCTGCGACCGGCGCTTCGGCGGCGCGCGCGACCAGTTCCTGCAAGCTGAGGTCTTGCTGCGTCAGCGCCTCGTGCACAATTCGCGCCGCCAGCACGCCGCCGTGCTGACGCTGGTAGTGCAGCCAGTGTTCGGCATCCAGCGCAAAGCGCGCGATGACCTCACGCAGGCGCAGCGCCTCGGGCGCAATCGCCAGCACCCAGCCTTGTTCGTCCGTGCGCGCCACCCAGCCATAGCTGCGCATATCTTCCAGAATGGCGCCGGTGGCATCGCGCGTCACGCCCGCCTGGTCATACAGGGTTTCAAAGCTGACCGCGCCGCCCGTGGCGCGCGTGCTGGAAAGTTTGCACAACATATTGATGGCGCACCAGACTTCCTGCCCGGGCGCTTTCGGTGCGATGGCGTGGCGTTCAAAAAACGATGGCAGCGCCGCCGTAATCAGCGCCCCCAAGAGCACCACCAGCCAGGAAAGATAGAGCCAGACGAGAAATATCGGCAGCACCGCGAAGGTGCCGTAAATCAGCGTGTAGGTGGGAAACTTCGCCAGAAAATGTGCGAACGCCTGCTGCATGAAGACAAAGCCCGCGCCAGCGGCCAGCCCGCCGATGAGCGCGTGCGAGATGCGCACGCGCGCATTGGGCACGGAAAAATACAAAAAGGCAAACAACAGCCCAAGCAGACCAACCGGCGTGACCGTTGCCAGCAAGATGGAAAAGCCTTCGCCGCCATGGCTGCCCATCATGCCGACCGTCTGCGCCGCCAGCATACTGGTGGCATACACGCTGCCGCCCAGCGCCAGCGGCCCAAGACTGAGCACCACCCAGTAAATCATCATGCGGGTAATCCACGGACGCAGTTGGTGCACGCCCCAGATGGCGTTGAGCACTTTTTCGATGGTGCCCAACAGCAACAGGGTGGTGATAATCAGGCCGAAGGTGCCAAACAGGGTCAGCCCCGCCGCCTTTTCGGAAAACTGAAGCACGTAGGTGGTGACAATCTGGGAAGCCGCCGGCGGCAGCACGTTGGATTGCAAAAACGTGCCCAGCGCCTCGCCCAGTTCGGAAAAGGCGGGAAATTTGCTGAACAGCGCCAGCGTCACTGCCAGCAGCGGTACCAGCGCGAGCAGCGTGGTATAGGCCAGACTGCCCGCCACCTGCGTGCAGCGCACATCTTTGAAACGCTGCGCAATCAGCACGAAAAAATCGCGCGTCGCCCGCGCCGGATGGACAATGACCGCAGGCAGCGCGCGAGGTGGTCGGTATAATTTTGGCATTCCCGTTCTCCGCAAACTGTTTCTTTTCAGTATACCGCTTCGTGAAATTCTCCCCTGCCCGCTGGCGCGCCGCCACAATCGTTTTGCTTTTACTGCTTGCTGCGCATTGTGTGCTGTGGGAAGGCTGGCTGGCGCCGCTGCGCGCGGGCGGCTCGTGGCTGACCCTGAAGGCGCTGCCGCTGCTCATCGCTCTGCCCGGCCTGTGGCGCGGGCGGCGCTATACCTATCAGTGGTTTTCCATGCTGGAATTGTTGTATGTCGCTGAAGGCGCGGTGCGCGTTTTTGACCCGCCGCCCATCACGATGCTGGCCGCCATCGAGTTGCTGCTGGCCTGCGCTTTGTTCCTCTGCGTACTGGGTTTTGCCCGCAGCACGCGCCCGAGCCTGGCTGCAAAACAAACGGCGGCGCAGCCGTAACGACTGCGCCGCCGTGCGGGGTGCATGGGCGCTTAGACCTGCGGGTTCAGCTTGTCGGGCACGCCGCCATAGAGGCGGTTGAGCGCATTCACGTAGGCTTTGGCGGAGGCGACGATAACATCCGTATCCGCGCCCTGCCCGTTCGTCACCTTGCCGTCGCGCGACAGGCGCACGGTCACTTCGCCTTGCGCGTCGGTGCCGGTGGTGATGGCATTGACCGAGTAGAGCAGCAGTTTCGCACCGCTGTTTGCCACGCTTTCAATGGCCTGAAACGCTGCGTCAACCGGCCCTGCGCCCGTGGCGCGACAGGGGGTTTCCTTGCCGTCGACCGACAGGGTCAACTCGGCCTTGGGCGGCTCGCCGGTCTCGGAATGGAAGCAGGCCGCCACGAGGCGGAAGCGCTCGTTGATGGAGGTGACTTCTTCATCGCTCATCAGCGCGTGCAGGTCTTCGTCGAAAATCTCGCTTTTTTTGTCCGCCAGTTCCTTGAAGCGGGCAAACGCCTGGTTCAGTTGCGCTTCCGATTCAATGGCGATGCCCAGTTCTTCCAGACGGGTGCGGAAGGCGTTGCGACCGGAAAGTTTGCCCAGCACGAGTTTGTTCGCGCCCCAGCCAACATCTTCGGCGCGCATGATTTCGTAGGTTTCGCGGTGTTTGAGCACGCCATCTTGATGGATGCCCGATTCGTGCGCAAAAGCGTTGGCGCCGACGATGGCCTTGTTGGGCTGCACGGGGTAGCCGGTAATCTGCGAGACCAGTTTGGAAGCGGGCACAATCTGGCTGATGTCCAGACGGGTGGTGACATCAAACAAATCGGCGCGGGTGCGCACGGCCATGACGATTTCTTCCAGCGAGGCGTTCCCCGCGCGCTCGCCCAGCCCGTTGATGGTGCATTCGACCTGGCGCGCGCCCGCCTGCACCGCAGCCAGCGAATTGGCCACCGCCATGCCCAGGTCGTTGTGGCAGTGCGTCGACCAGATGACGCGCTCGCTGCCCTTGACGCGCTCGATGAGTTCGCGGATGCGCGCGCCCCACACTTCGGGCAGCGAATAGCCCACGGTGTCGGGCACGTTGATGGTGCGCGCACCGGCGGCAATCACCGCTTCAAAAATGCGGCAGAGAAAATCGGTTTCCGAGCGCACCGCGTCTTCGGCGGAAAATTCCACGTCGTCGGTAAATTGCCGCGCCAGTTTGACGGCAGCCACTGCCGCATCCAGCACCGCATCGGGCGACATGCGCAGTTTTTTCTCCATGTGAATCGGGCTGGTGGCAATAAAGGTGTGAATACGCCCGCGCGCTGCCGGGGCGATGGCCTCACCTGCGGTGCGCACGTCTTTTTCACTGGCGCGCGCCAATGAGCAGACGGTCGACTCACGCACCGTCTGCGCAATGCCTTTCACCGCTTCAAAATCGCCGGGCGAGGCGGCAGCAAAACCGGCTTCGATGACATCGACGCGCATTTTTTCCAGTTGCCGGGCGATGCGCAGTTTTTCTTCGCGCGTCATGGAAGCGCCGGGGCTTTGTTCGCCGTCGCGCAAGGTGGTGTCAAAAATAATCAGGGTTTCTTTGTCGCTCATGGCTCGGACTCCTGGGTCGGGGCGGGTTGGGTTGGGGGTTCAGTGCTTTTCTGCTCACGCGCCGCGTGCATCTGCGCGCGCCGGACTGCCAGTTGTTGCAGACGACGGCGACGCCGCAGCCAGCGCACGCACCAGTACAACGGGCCGGAAATGCCGTAGAGCAAACACAGCAAAAACAGCGCCAGCGCCGGGTGAATGGAAATCAGCGCCAGCCCCAGCACGAACAGGCACACGGCAAGGAAGGGCACGCTTTTTTTCAGGTTGATGTTTTTGCCGCTCCAATACAGCACGTTGCTGACCATCATGGTGCCGGCAAAGACGGTGAGCACAAAGGCGCTGCCGTGCATATCCGCGCCGCTGATGCCCATATCCGTGGCAATCCAGACCAGCCCGGCCAACAGTGCCGCCGCCGCCGGACTGGGCAAGCCCTGAAAGAAACTTTTGTCGACCGTGCCGATGTTGGTGTTAAACCGCGCCAGCCGCAGCGCGGCGGTGACGCAATACAAAAACGCCGCCGCCCAGCCAAACTTGCCCATGCCCACCAGCGACCATTCATACATCACCAGCGCCGGGGCAACGCCGAAGGAAACCATGTCGGCCAGCGAATCGTATTCGGCACCAAACGGGCTTTGCGTTTGCGTCAGCCGCGCGATGCGCCCGTCCATGCCGTCCATCACCATGGCGACAAAAATCGCCATCGCCGCCGCCTCAAAGCGCCCGCCCATCGCCTGCACGATGGCATAAAAGCCGGAAAACAGCGCGGCAGTGGTAAAGAGATTGGGCAGAATGTAAATCGTCCGGCGCGGCGGCGGACGCTGTACGTCTGCGGGAGGTTTCATCTGCAACGAACTCCTGAAAGCAATGCCAACGGGCACACGCGCCCCGCGCTGTGCCCGAGTGCGAGAGAGGATAACAAAACCCGCACAGCGCGAAAACCGCGCTGGCAATGAGCATTCGCTATCTGCACGATTGCCGGCGCAAAAAACCGCCCGCGCATCGCTGCACGGGCGGCACGGTTTGCCCGGCGGACGGGTTTAGTCGATGGGCACGCCCGCCATTTCCTTGCGGTAAAACTCGTGGAAATGCTGCATTCCGTCTTCAAACGGCGACTGATAGGGGCCAACCTCGTTGATGCCCGCCTTGAGCAGCGCGTAGCGGCCACGGTCCATGCGCTCGCCGATCACGTCGTCTTCAATGGCCGTTTCCATATAGGCGGCCTGTTCCGCCTCAACGAACTCGCGCTCAAAGTCGACGATTTCTTCCGGATAGTAGAACTCGACCACGTTCGTGGTGTGGTTCAGGTCGCGCGGAATCAGCGTACTGACCACCAGCACTTGCGGATACCACTCAATCATCACGTTCGGGTAATACGCCATCCAGACCGCCCCGTGCGCGGGCGTTTGACCATTGTGCGCGGCGCGCACCGCCTCGTGCCAACGGCGATAGACCGGGCTGCCGGGCTGTTGCAGCGAAGTGATGCCCACGCGCTGCACGGAATACCACTTGCCGAACTGCCAGGAAAGGTCGTCACAGGTCACAAACTGCCCCAGCCCCGGATGGAAGGGCACGACGTGGTAATCCTCCAGATAGACTTCGATGAAGGTCTTCCAGTTGTATTTGCATTCGTGCAGCTCCACGCGGTCGAGCTTGTAGCCGCTGAAATCGAACGCATCCATGTGCGCCATGCCGGCCAAGTCTTCGCGGGCAGAGCGCGGGCCGCGAAAGAGCAAGCCCTGCCAGTCTTCCAGCGGCTCGCGCTGAAGGTTGTGACAGCCGGGCTGCTGCGCAAAATGCGGCGCGCCTTGCAGTTGGCCGCGCATGTCATACGTCCAGCGGTGCAGCGGGCAGACGATGTGCTCGGAATTGCCCGCGCCTTCCAGCATGATGGCCTGACGGTGGCGGCAGACGTTGCGCACCAGATCCACGCCCTCACCGGTATTGACCAGCAGGTGGGAATGGTCCAGCCATTCGAGCGAGCGCCAGTCGTTTTTCTGCGGCGTCATCAGGCGGTGCCCGACGTAGCCGGGACCGTTGGTGAAAAAGCGCTCCATTTCGATGGCGAAGATTTTTTCGTCGAAATAACTGCGCACGGGCAGTTGCGAGACTCCGGGTGCCAGTTGAAGGCGAGATTCAGCATGAGACATGGCGTTTCTTTCTCCTCCTGTGGTGATGGATGTGCAATGTTTTCAGGATTCTACCCCGCGCGCGCCGCGCGCTCATCTGCATTGGGTCAACCACAGGCAAGTTTGTGTCGACGTGTTGCGCTGCACAACATCCGTGATACAGTACGCCCGTTCCCGCCCCCTGCCCTGATCTGGCGCATCCCGCCGCACAAGGGCACCGCCACCGCGCCACAAGCGCCCGCATCTGTTTTCCGGCACCTTCACCTTGGGCGGGAGGAAACACACGTTCCCCGTTTTTGATTTCTTTCTCTGCCCGCTCAGGAGGTTCCATGCAGGAAAACAGCCGTTTGCAAGAAGAGCACATCGCGCCGCTGGAGGCGTCAGAAAAGGATAACCCGTTCCCCTTGCGGGGTTTGCTGATTATCCTCGTCGCCGCGCTGGTCGCCATCGGTTTTTATCACCTGCTGGGCGACTGGCTGCCCGATTCGGACATCGTCAATGCCAGCACCCGCAAAGGGCTGGCGCTGCTGCTGTTCATTGCCGCGCTGTGGCTGACCGAAGCCGTGCATATTTCCGTCACCTCGCTGATTGTCCCCATCAGCGCGCTGCTGGTCGGCATTACCAAAAACACTTACGACAAAAGCGACGCCGGCGAACTGCTCGCCATTACCGCCGCCAAGGTGCTGACCATCAAGGAAGTGATGGCGCCTTTCGCCGACCCGATTATCTACACCTTCTTTGGCGGCTTTGCCCTTGCCACCGCGCTGCACATCCAGAAGCTGGACAAAAAAATCGCCCTGTGGCTGATTTCGCTCTCGGGCAACCGGCTGGGCGTGTCGGCAATCCTCATCTGTCTGGCCACCGCGCTGCTCTCCATGTGGGTGTCGAACACTGCCACCGCCGCCATGATGCTGCCGCTGGCGCTGGGCATTCTGGCCAATATCAACATGGAAAAAGACCGCAACACCGTGGTCTTCATCCTGTTGGGCATCGCCTATTCCGCCTCCATCGGCGGGCTGGGCACGCTGGTGGGTTCGCCGCCCAACGCCATTGCCTCCAAGGCGCTGGGCTATGAGTTTGCCGACTGGATGAAAGTGGGTCTGCCCATCATGTGCATCCTGCTGCCCCTGATGCTGCTGTGCATGTATGCGGTCTTCCGCCCCAATCTGGCGCAGAAAATCGAAGTGCAAACGGAAGCCATTCCGTGGAACCGCACCCGCATCATGACCGCGATTGTCTTCCTGTGCGCCGCGCTGCTGTGGTGCTTCACCAAGCCCCTGAACGAACTGTTCAAGGAACACGGCTTTCCCCTGCGCCTGTCGGATGCTTTTGTCGCCGTCTCTGCCGCCATTGCCATCGTCACGCTGGGGCTTTCCAAATGGAAAGACATTGCCGAAAACACCGAATGGGGCGTGCTCATCCTCTTCGGCGGCGGCTTGACCTTGAGCATGATTCTGGACAATTCCGGCGCCGCCTACGTACTGGGCAAAACCTTCGCCGGCGTGTTTGCCGACATTCCCACCTGGCTGCTGATGGTGCTGGTTTCCGTATTCGTCATTGCGATTACCGAATTTACCTCCAACACCGCCTCTGCCGCCTTGCTGGTGCCCGTCTTTGGTGCCATCGCCGCGCAAATGGGTCTGCCCAAAGAAACCCTCATCATCATCATCGGCATTGGCGCTTCCTGCGCATTCGTCATGCCCGTGGCAACGCCGCCGAACGCCATCGTGTTTGGCACGGGGCAAATCCGGCAGATGGAAATGGTCAAGTGCGGCCTGATACTGGCAATCCTCTCGGCCATCGTGCTGGGCAGCTACATCTATCTTGCCTATCCCGCCTAAGCCGCCGCAGGCATCGCCCGAAAAAAACAGCCCGCAAGGGCTGTTTTTTTATGCCGTGGGCAGGCTACGCTTTTTCTTTCGGCGGCACCGGCGCAAACCAGCCGACGAACAGCAACAGCAGCCCGACGATGATGAACGAAACAATGCGCTCGATACCGCCCCGGTTTGCCAGTTCCACCAAAAAGAGTTTGCACACCACCACGCCCATCAGCGCCGCGCCGGCAATCCACAGCGGGCGGCGCTGCAAGCGGTTGGCAATGAACATGCAGGCAATCGCGGCAAGCGACCAGATAATCGACAACGTCGCCTGTACGCCGAAGGAAGACAGCAGCGCCTGCGCGTTCCAATGTATGCCGCCGTAATAATGCCAGCAGCGCATCACGCCCGCGCTCAACACCAGCAACGCCATCAATGCCATGCCCGCCTGAATGAGACGCCGCCCCTCTTCGCTGCGCAGCTCTTCCGGCAAGCCTCGTTTTTGCCATTGCCAGAATTGCGCCAAAGCGGCAAGGCTGCCGATTTCGATGGTATTGAGCAGCGGCAAATACGAATGCGCCGTGGGCGCGGCAAAATTCGCCCGCAACACCCACAAGGCACAAAACACGGCGAGCACACCGCTGACGCTTTGCTGATAAATCGCCGCGTATTGCCCAAAGCTGCCGCTTCGGTAAGTAAAAACGCACCACGCCGCCAGCGGCACAATCAGGGTTTCCAGCGGGCGCAGGGCGGCAAAATGCGTGTGCGCAGCGTGCAAAAACAGGCTCCACAAAAACACATACGCCAGCGACACCGCCTCATGCGCAACATTGTTCTGGTATTGGCTTTGTTTGTTTTCCGGCAACCAGTACAGGGTAAAAATAGCCAATATCGAGGCAAGGAACAAAATCACGCCACCCGCCAACAAACTATTGCCCGCCTGCCATTTATCAATGGCAAACAGCCCGATATAGCACACCCCGCAAAAAGCCAGCAGCACGGCGCTATAGAGCGCCTCGCGCCATTTGCGAAACGCCGCAAACAACAGCAGACCGCCCCACACCAGCAAACCCGCGCAGCCCATGGCGCTGACCGGCGCAAACGCACCGTCCGCCCGCAAAATATCCGCCAGATATTTGATGGCAAAGAAAATGCCCAACCACAGGCTGACCGCACCCAGTGCGGTATTGCCGTCCATTTCGTCGCGCTCGCGCACGCCATTGCGCCAGCGGGCGTGATGCAGCAAATACGCCGCACTCATCCACAACACGGCAGAACACACAATCCGCGCGTGCTGGCCGGGCGCATGGGGAATGCAAAACAGCGCCAGCAAAACCGCCAGCAGGCTGAAAATGCTGAACGCCACTTGCGGCTTTTGCCACTGCAAAGCGGCAAATCCCACGCCCATCGCAGACAATACCGGAATGCAATGCGCAGGTGCCAGCGTCAATAACGGCAAAGCCAGCACGTTTGCCAGCGTCAGCACCGCAACGATGGAAACGGCGTTGTATTCCCACTGGGCACTGTTTTTCCGGTGCAGCACTTCCCAGCAATAATAAATTGCCGCCCCGCCCACCATCACAATGCACGCCCCGATGCCTGAACCTTGCAGCAAAGTCGGATACGAACGGGGGGCAATGTGCACGGTATTGAATTGCGCCAGCGCCGCCAATGCAAACACCGCCAGCGCCAGAATGCGCGTATGCGGCTGGCGCTGCATCATGCCAAATACATACACCAGCGC
>JAFZMK010000250.1 GCA_017553285.1 Rhodocyclaceae bacterium | reverse complement strand
TACGCTTTGGCTTCACCGCCAAACTTGCGCGACAAAATGGTGGTAATCGCTGCCGTCAGCGTGGTTTTACCGTGGTCGACGTGACCAATCGTACCGACGTTTACGTGCGGCTTCGTGCGTTCAAACTTACCCTTCGCCATGATTGCAATCCTCTAAAATAAAAAACGTTGAATCAAAAACAGTTATTTGCGGTCGTTAATGACGGCTTCGGCCACATTCTTCGGAGCTTCGCTGTAGTGCTTGAACTCCATCGTGTAGGTGGCGCGCCCCTGAGTCAGCGAACGCAGTTGGGTCGCATAGCCGAACATCTGGGCGAGCGGCACTTCGGCCTTGATTTCTTTCATGCCGCCGGGCAGGTCATCCATGCCCTGCACGATGCCACGACGCCCGGAAAGGTCGCCCATGACGTTGCCCATGTATTCTTCCGGCGTTTCCACCACCACCGCCATCATCGGCTCCAGCAGCACCGGGTTGGCTTTGCGCATGGCATCTTTGAAAGCCATGGACGCGGCCATCTTGAAGGCGTTTTCGTTCGAGTCAACGTCGTGGTAGGAGCCGTCAAACAGCGTGACCTTGACGTCGACCACCGGGAAGCCCGCCAGCACGCCGTTGGGCAGCGTTTCTTGCAAGCCCTTGTCGACCGCCGGGATGTATTCGCGGGGCACCACGCCGCCCTTGATTTCGTCGACAAATTCGTAGCCTTTGCCCTGTTCGTTGGGTTCCAGACGAATCCAGACGTGACCGTACTGACCGCGACCGCCGGATTGTTTGACGAATTTGCCTTCCTGTTCCACGCCTTTGCGAATCGCTTCGCGGTAGGCCACTTGCGGCGCGCCTACGTTCGCTTCGACGTTGAATTCGCGACGCATCCGATCCACGATGATTTCAAGGTGCAGCTCGCCCATGCCGGAGATGATGGTCTGACCGGATTCTTCATCGGTGCGCACACGGAAAGAGGGATCTTCAGCAGCCAGACGACCCAGCGCAATACCCATTTTTTCCTGGTCGGCCTTGGTTTTCGGCTCGACGGCAACGTGAATCACCGGCTCGGGGAAGACCATGCGTTCCAGAATAATCGGCGCGGAAGGATCGCACAGGGTCTCGCCCGTGGTGACTTCTTTCAGACCGACGCAGGCGGCAATGTCGCCCGCCAGCACTTCCTTGATTTCGGCACGATCGTTGGCGTGCATCTGAAGGATGCGACCAATGCGCTCTTTTTTGCCTTTGACGGAGTTCAGCACGGTCTCACCAGAGGTGAGCACGCCGGAATAGACGCGCACGAAGGTGAGCTGACCGACGAACGGGTCGGTCATCAGTTTGAAGGCCAACGCAGCGAATTTTTCGTTGTCGTCCGCCTTGCGGGTGACTTCGTTGCCGTCGTCATCCAGCGCCGAGACCGGCGGAATATCGACCGGCGAAGGCAGGAAATCGACAACCGCGTCCAACATACGCTGCACGCCTTTGTTTTTGAAGGCAGAGCCACACAGCATCGGCTGAATTTCGCAGGCGATGGTACGAGTGCGCAGACCTTGCAGAATGTCTTTTTCAGGCAGGTCGCCGTTTTCCAGATAGTGGTTCATCAGCTCTTCGGAAGCCTCGGCGGCGACTTCCACCATCTGTTCGCGCCATTTTTTGGCTTCCTCGACCAAATCCGCCGGAATTTCGCCGTATTCAAACTTGTTGCCCTGCGAGGCTTCGTCCCACAGAATGGACTTCATCTTGATGAGGTCGACCACGCCCACAAAGCTGTCTTCCGCGCCGATGGGGATGACGACCGGCACGGGATTGGCCTTCAGGCGGGTGCGCATCTGATCGACCACCTTGAAGAAGTTGGCACCGGAACGGTCCATCTTGTTCACAAAGGCCAGACGGGGCACTTTGTATTTGGTGGCCTGACGCCAGACGGTTTCAGACTGCGGCTGCACGCCACCCACGGCGCAGTAGACCATGCAGGCACCATCGAGCACGCGCATGGAGCGTTCCACTTCGACGGTGAAGTCGACGTGCCCCGGGGTGTCGATGATGTTGAAGCGGTGTTCGGGGTAATTCTGATCCATCCCCTTCCAGAAGCAGGTCGTGGCCGCAGAGGTAATCGTGATGCCGCGTTCCTGTTCCTGCTCCATCCAGTCCATGGTGGCGGCGCCATCATGCACCTCGCCCAGTTTGTGATTGACGCCGGTGTAAAAGAGGATGCGCTCGGTGGTAGTCGTTTTGCCCGCGTCAATGTGCGCGGAGATGCCGATGTTCCGGTAGCGTTCGATAGGAATCTTGCGAGCCACGGTGTTTGCCCTTTGTTGTCAGAACTTTCCCGATACGGGAGTAGATGGATTGAAATATGCGAAATGCCGGCAGAACGGGCGGATGCGCCGCCCGCTCATGCGACACGTCAGAAACGATAGTGCGAGAAGGCGCGGTTAGCCTCGGCCATGCGGTGGACTTCTTCGCGTTTTTTCATCGCCGCGCCGCGACCTTCAGCCGCCTCCAGCAATTCGCCGGCGAGGCGTTGCGCCATGGATTTTTCCGGGCGCTTGCGCGCGGCTTCACGCAGCCAGCGCATGGACAGCGCCATGCGGCGGGACGGACGCACTTCCACCGGCACCTGATAGTTGGCACCGCCAACGCGGCGGCTTTTCACTTCCACCACCGGCTTGACGTTGTTGACCGCCGCCTGGAAGACTTCAATCGGATCCTTGCCCGCTTTGCCGGAAATGTGATCAAACGCGCCATACAGGATGCGCTCGGCAACCGACTTTTTGCCGGCCTGCATGATAACGTTGATGAACTTGGAGACATCCTGCGAACCAAATTTCGGATCCGGCAGCACTTCGCGCTTCGGAACCTCGCGACGACGGGGCATGACAACAACCTCTCAGGTAGAAATGGGAATAACGAAACGGGATCAGGCTTGCTTCGGACGCTTGGCGCCGTACTTGGAACGAGCCTGTTTGCGGTCTTTCACGCCCTGCAAATCCAGCGAACCGCGCACGATGTGATAACGCACGCCCGGCAAGTCTTTTACACGACCGCCACGAATCAGCACCACCGAGTGCTCTTGCAGGTTATGCCCTTCACCGCCGATGTAGGAAATCACCTCGAAACCATTGACCAGACGAACCTTGGCGACTTTACGCAGCGCGGAGTTCGGCTTTTTCGGCGTCGTGGTATAGACACGGGTGCACACACCGCGTTTTTGCGGGCACGCTTCCAGCGCGGGCACTTTGTTTTTGGCTACAACTTTTTCGCGCGGATTGCGCACGAGCTGATTGATGGTAGGCATAAAAGAAAAACCTGAATGAAATCAAGGCAGACTTGCGCCGCCAGTAGGGTCAAAAATCATCGTGTGGACAGCCCACACAAAGGAAGTTTTCGATTTTATCCCGCGCGCGTGCTAAAAGTCAACGCCAATCCCGTCTCACACCGGCTGCGCAAGGCCACTTCTGTCGCCGCAACGCACACAGTATCTGGATGAGCAGCCGCAACGGCTACCCGCCCGCCCACTCCTGCGAGCGCGCCTTTCAGGTCGCCGGGCTGTTGTGTGAGGATATTGTCGCCGCCCTGCGCGAGGGCATCGAAGAGGTCATCGCGGGCAGACTGTCGCGGCAGGAATGGTATGCGGGGGC
>JAFZMK010000029.1 GCA_017553285.1 Rhodocyclaceae bacterium | reverse complement strand
CGGTTGTGTCGCCATCGAAATCGACCGCAGCCACGCCCCTGTTGATAGCCTGCACCTTGATTTTTTCGCCTACCCGGAAAGCGAAAAATTCGACACCATCATCGGCAACCCGCCCTACGTCAAACATCAGGACATCGCCGCGCCCACCCGCCGCCTGCTGCGCTCGCGCCTGTTTGATTCGCGCGCCAATCTCTATTTATTTTTTATTGAAAAATCAGTTCGCCACCTCAACGAACACGGCGAACTCATCTTTATTACGCCGCGCGATTTTCTCAAAACCACGTCCAGCACCCGCCTCAACCAATGGCTGTACGCGCAAGGCACCCTCACCCACGCCATCGCGCTGGGAGATGCGCGCGTATTCGCCCGCGCCACGCCCAACTGCCTCATCTGGCGCTTTCAAAAAGGGCTGTTCCAGCGGCAGATGCGCTATGCCGAAATCGGCAATAAAGACGATCTTGCCCGCGCGCTCGCCGCCCCGCGCTGGCAAACGCGGCATTTCGTCGAAGCTGCCGGACATCTCATGTTCACCCGCACGCAGCATTCGATTCGCCTCAAAGACATTGCCCGCGTCAAAGTCGGCGCCGTCTCCGGCGCGGACGATGTTTATGCCAACGAAACCCACGGCAACCGCGATTTTGTCTGTTCGCAAACCTGCAAAACCAGCCAGACGCGCAAAATGATCTGGACCGACCCCGACACCCCGCCGCCGCCCGTCCTCTTGCCGCACAAAGCGCGGCTGCTCGCGCGCGGCATTCGCCCGTTTGATGAATCAAACTGGTGGCTATGGGGGCGCGGCTACCCGCAAACTGAGCGCCCGCGCGTCTACGTCAATGGCCGCACGCGGCGCAAAGCGCCGTTTTTCCTGCACACCTGCCCGCATTTCGATGGCTCGGTGCTCGCCATCTTCCCGCACGACGCGGGCATCGCGCTGGCGGAATTTTGCGACGCGCTCAACCGCGTAGACTGGGAACAACTCGGCTTCGTCTGCGACGGGCGGCATATTTTCAGCCAGCGCAGCCTGGAAAACGCCCCGCTGCCGGACGAATTTGCGCGCTTTCTGCCGCCGCAATAAAAACGCCGCCCATCGCTGAGGCGGCGTTTGCAGCGTAGCGGCGCGCAGCTTACAGCGCCGGAATGCGCAGTTTTTGCCCCGGATAGATTTTGTCCGGATGCGAGAGCATGGGCTTGTTGGCTTCAAAAATCACCGGATACTTGCTCGCATCGCCATAGTATTGCTTGGCAATGGCGCTCAACGTATCGCCCTTGACCACATCGTGATAGCGCGTTTCCGTACCGGCGGGGAACTGAATCTGGTTATCGACTTCCGTCACGCCTTCCACGTTCCCGGCGGCAAGCACGGCCTTTTCCGCCGCCTCCTGCGAAGGCGCATTGCCGGTGAGCGTGACGCGCCCGTCGGCAAAGGCCACGCCCAGATTGCTCAGGCCAAGATTTTGCTGCGCAATATAGGCTTCAATCGCCTTGCCCGCCTGCGCACCCGCATCCTCCGCAGCCTGCGCCGCCTGCGCCGTCTTGATGCCAAACAATTTCTCGCCCGCGTCCTTGATGAAGCTGAACAGTCCCATAACGCAATCTCCGTAATGAAGTAAAAGGAACCCGCACTATACGCCGCCGCGCGGACGCAGGCGAGCGCAGCCCCGCATTTCTCGCGCTACGTAGGCTTCGGCAATTACTTGCTGGATTTCTTCAATCGGTGCGCGGGCAATTTGGGCGCACAAAAACGCCCGCGCGCTTTGAGCCGGGCGGGCGGGTGGTTCGGGGGGCGTTATTCCACCGTCAGGCGTTGCAGGGTGGGGGCGTTTTTCTTGGGCAGGGTGAGCATCAGTACGCCGTTTTCATAGCGGGCGCGGGCGTGTTCGCGGTCGATTTCTACGGGCAGTTGTACGCTGCGGGAGACTTCGCCGTAATAGCGCTCGGCGCGCAGCACTTGGTTGCCTTCGCCTGCCAGCGAATCGTGCTGACGGATGTGCGCGCCGATGCGCACGGTGTCGGCGTCCATGTCGACCTGAATGTCTTCTTTCGCAACGCCGGGCAGTTCGGCGTGGATGGTGTAGGCGTCGGCGCTTTGCGCGACATCGAGACGAATCTGGCTGGCGGCGGGCAGGCCGTCG
>JAFZMK010000028.1 GCA_017553285.1 Rhodocyclaceae bacterium | reverse complement strand
CTTCCACACCAGCACGGTGACGGCGCCGACCACAATGCCCGCCAGCGCGCCTTCGCGGGTCATCCGCGTCCAGAACAGCGAAGCGATAATCACCGGCCCGAACGCCGCGCCGAAGCCGCCCCAAGCGTAGCTGACCATGCCGAGCACCTTGGAATCCGGGTCGCCCGCCATAAAAATGGCAATCAGCGCAATCAGCAGCACCATCGCGCGGCCAATCCAGACAAGCTGCTTCTGGCTGGCCTCGCGGTTGATGAAGGTGCGGTAAATGTCTTCGGTCAGCGCGCTGGCGCACACCAGCAACTGGCACGAAAGCGTGCTCATGATGGCGGCAAGAATCGCTGCCAGCAGCAGCCCGGCAATCCACGGCGAAAAGAGCTGACGCGCCAGTTCCATAAAGACGCTCTCGCCATTGGCGCGCACGGCAGCATCCACCCCAGGATGGGCGTTGAAATACGCGATACCGAAAAAGCCCACCGCCACCGCGCCGCACAGGCACAGAATCATCCACGTCATGCTGATGCGGCGCGCGCGCGGAATGGAAGCGGGCGAATCCGCCGCCATGAAGCGCACCAGAATGTGCGGCTGACCAAAATAGCCCAACCCCCAGGCCAGCAGCGAAATGATGCCGATGGTGCTGGCACCGTCCAGAATGTCGAATTGCTCGGCGCTGATGAAATCCTGCCAAACCTGCCCGTCCTGCAAGGTGCCGTTGATGGCGGCATACGCCATGATGGGCGCGAGCAGCAAGGCGGTAATCATCAAGGACGCCTGAATGGTGTCCGTCCAGCTCACCGCCAGAAAACCGCCGATGAACACATAAATGATGGTGCAAAACGCGCCCACCCACAGCGCCGTGTTGTATTGCAGACCAAACATGTTTTCAAACAGTCGCGCCCCGGCCACCACGCCCGAAGCGCAATACAGCGTGAAGAAAATCAGGATGACGATGGCGCTGATGATGCGCAGCAGGTTGTTGCGGTCTTCAAAGCGGCTGGCGAAATAATCCGGCAGCGTCAGCGCGTTGTCTGCCCGCTCCGTAAACAGGCGCAGACGCGCGGCGACGAAGCGCCAGTTCAGATACGCCCCGATGGTCAGCCCGATGGCAATCCACGATTCACGGATACCCGAGACGAACACCGCCCCCGGCAGCCCCATCAACAGCCAGCCGCTCATGTCGGACGCCCCGGCAGAAAGCGCCGTAACAAAACTACCCAGACGGCGACCGCCGAGGATGTAGTCAGACAGGTCGCGGGTATAGCGATAGCCTAGCCAGCCAATCAACAACATGCCCGCGAGATAGACGCCGAACATGAAGACGGTGGGATGATTCCAGCTCATGCGTTGCAGCTCCGTGAATTTGCGCGAAAAGTTCGCCGCGCGGTAGTAAAAACAAGCGCCGCGAATTGTATCACCCACCCCTGCGCGGACGGGGGCGGGTGCGGGGGGGGCGGCGCGCGGCAGGGGCGTTGTGGCTCGTTTGATGCGGCGGTGCATTTACAACCGCCTTGGGCGCGATGAATCGCGCCCCTACCTGTTGCGGCGCATCCATTGTGCCCCGTTTTTCACCCCGCCCCTACATATAACCCATTAGGGCGCAATGAATTTCGCACATACGGTGGCCACGCAGCCTGTAGGGGGCGGAGGCGGAAAGCCAAAGCGCAGCTTTGGCCGCCGGAGCCGGAAGCCGCCCCAATGGGCGGCGACGTGGAACGATTCATCGCGCCCGTGGCGCGTCCGTCGCCGCCATCGGTTTTTTCGCCGTCCACGT
>JAFZMK010000249.1 GCA_017553285.1 Rhodocyclaceae bacterium | reverse complement strand
TCCTGAACGATGGCCGTCGTCTTGATGCCGACGTTCTTGAGCTGCTCCGTCATCAGAACGAAGAGGTCGGGCAGCTGGCGGGATTTGTAGTGGGCGATGGTCAGCTCGAGCACCTTGCCGTCCTTTTCATAATAGCCGTCCTTGTTCAGCACGTAGCCGTCAGCTTCCAGAAGAGCTTTGGCAGCGGCGGGGTCGGGCGTGGGCTGCGCCGGTTGCGCGCGCGCAGCCTGCTGCGCGGGCGGCTGTGCCTGCGGCGGTTGCTGCGGCTGCTGTTCGGGCGGCTGCGCGCTCGCTTGCGTCTGCGCCTGTTCCTGGACGTTGCCGGGCAAGATTTGCGGCTCTTCGCGTTCCGGCCAGCGCTCGGCGAGTTCGGCGGCGACCTGCCCCGGCGCATCTTCCGGGATGTACCAGGCGCGCGCCTGTTCGTCCAGGACTGCACCCAGTGCGCGCGCTTCGTCTTGATCTTCGGGCGGCACGTCCAGCCAGATGCGCTCTGCGGTGCTTTCGTCTTGCTGCGCGGCCTGTGTCTGCGGCTGTTGCGTTTCGGCTTGCTGTGTTTCGATCTGCTGCGCCTGCGCCTGTTGCTGTTCTTGCTCCGGCGTCAATTCCTGCTGCTGTTCCAGGCCGAGGACGTGGGCGCGGATTTGTTCGGCGTCGGCGGCCAGACGGTCGATTGCCAGCGGGTCGCGCTGCACGAGGTTGATCCATTGCTCAACATGAATGTTGTGCTGGATGGGGTCGTCGTGCTGCTGGATGCCGATCTCATCGCCCAGCAGCATCACGGCAATTTCGCTGCGCAAGGCGCATTCGGCGTGACCTTGTGAGCCGGGCGGCTGCGCGATGTCCAGATTGAGGCGGGACGGGTGCCCCGCCCACCAGGTCAGCCCGCGCATGGCGGCGGCGTAGTAGTGTTCGCTGTTCTCAAAGCCTGCCGGATCGGGCGTGTAGATGGTGTCATCTTTGAGGCCGTAGCCGGTATGGTTGCCTGCGGTGTGGGCGATTTTTGCGCGCGAGGCGGTGAGGATGGCGCTGGCGTGCTCACTGGGCGAGCGCGTGCGCGAGACTTCTTGCAGCGGTGGCAGGCCGTCGATCTGTTCGGCGTTGAAGACGGTGGCGTAATACGATTGCGGGCGTTCCAGCTTCTCGCCCTGTTCATTGGTGTAACGCCAGTACTGGATGGTCACGCCGCGCTCACCATCGCGCACCTGCGCGCCCGCTTCGCGCGCCTGCGCCCAGGTGAGCCAGCGCGGATCGCTGCGGCCTTGCATCATCAGGTGCAGCGTGTTCGCGCCCTTGTATCGCTGGCCGGTGGCCGGATTCATCGGCAGGCGTGCGCCGCGCTGTTGCCACGGCGCTTGCCGCGCGCGCAGGCGCTCGATGAGTTGTTCGGAGACCTGCTCGTGATACGGTTTTCTGTATTCAATGTTTTGCGCATTTACGGGCTGGCCGTTGAGCAGCGGGCGGATTTGCTCGGCGGCCACGTCGAAGCCGCGCCCGTGCAGTACGTCGGTGGTCAGGTGCAGTGCCTGCCCGTCCAGTTCCATCTCGATGCCGGTGTACGTCTGTTTCACAGCGGTGATGCGCGGCCAGGTTGCGCGCGGCAGGTGCATCAACAGGCTGGCGTGGGCGTAGGTGTTGGCGCTGTAACCGCCGTAGCGGGTGCCGTCGTGCATTGAACGGAGCACCTGCTCGGGATTGACCACGGTCAGCGCCTGGCGCGCGCGATTGCGCGAGTGATAAATCCACGACGGCCACGCGCTGGGGTTGTTTTGCGGCGGGCGGGATACCCGGTCGCGAATCGCCCAGACCAGCGCAGCGCGCTTGTCGTCCTCGATGCGCTCGACGGTGTTTATCGGCCACATCTGCGCGAAAGACTGCTGCGCGGCAATCTGCGCCTCGATCGCTTCTTCGCTGCGTTCCGGCAGCAATTCGTGGGCAAACTGTGTGCGTTCTTCGTCGTTGTCTGTATCCATTCTGATTACTCCTTTCGGTGGCTGTTGCTGCGGCGGGGCGGCAAGTGAGAATTGAACGGTGGGGGTGGGTTGGGTTTGTTGCGCGCGCTGCTGCTTGCGAAGCGTCTGTTTGGTGTCGTGTGCGATTTGCGCGATTTTTTCCCGCTGCTCGTGCAGGTCGGCGGTGGCGAAGGCGTCGATGACGCGCAGGCGCGTAGCGAGTTCCTGGGCGCTCTGTTTCGGGTCTGCGCCGCGTTGCAGGCTGCGGATAGAGGTCGCGTCATACACTCTGCCGTCCGCGTTGAACACGACAAGCATCCGATTGCCCGCATAGACGCGCCATTGATCCGGCTGCTCATTCTTCCTGGCTTGCTTCCAGCGGCCTTGCTCGCCGCTCATGGTTTGCACCCAATCACGATCCCGCTCATCCAGCACGTAAGCGCGTACTTGCAGGGCGTGACCGGTATATCCCGCAGGGACGGAATAGTCCGCCAGCCGAACATCCGGCTCGAACTCGTCGCTCTGCCGCGCTTCGCGCAGCCGTGCAACGTCTTCCTCGAAGCCAGTAACGGAAACGCCCATCTCACGCGCGAATTGCATGTTCTGCTCTGCCGTTACCTGGCTGCGGAAGGCGTCAACGGTAGCGGCCAGCGGCTCACCGGTGGACTCATCGACCGCAGCGGACACGCCGCGCCGGGCAGCCGCCAGCCAGTCGGCCAGCTTGTCGTCTTGGAACTTGATTTCCCCTGCCTGCCCTGATACATTACTGGGCATAAGGCGTTCGGCTTCCGTCAAGACCGGGTTGTCCCGGAAACTCACGTGTGTAAGTCGGACGCCTTTCCCATTGTAGATGCCCACCTCAGAAACAAAAGAAGAATGCATCTGCGCCTGCCCGGAAGCCTTCCCTGATCCCGCGTTCTGTTGCACCGTAAACCGGATGTAGTATTCCTCGCCACTTTGCGTGAAACGGTTCACGTACTGGCGGTATCCGGAAAAATTCCGCGTGTGGTCTTTGTGCCCTTCCTGCAATAACTCCGGTTCCGCAAACATCGGCACTGCGCTTTTGTACAGGCGACCAAGCTCCCCCGCTATGTGCAGCATGTCGAATCCCAGATGCCTTGCAATCTTGCCGCCCATATCAACCGGAAAGCTCACTTCCAGCCCGTCAATATCATTGCTCTCGCGTCCTATCGCGCGTATTGAGTTTTCAATTGCCTTCTTGCGTTCCCTTGTGTACGCCTTGGCTTCCTCAGCATTTGCAGGCGCGGGCTGGGCGGGCGGTGCTTCGCCCAGGTCAAGCGGCTGCTGTGCTTCAAGCGTGCGCAGACCGCGCACGGCTTCCCAGTCTCCAACCAATGCTTGAAGGCGAGCGTGCGCGCTGTCACCCATTGCAGGCGTTCCAGCTTCGTGCGCTCCGCCTGTTTGTCCGATTCGTAAGCCGAACGGCCTCCATAGGCGCGATCGATGCGGCGGTAAGCGTCTTTGATTGTGTCGGTCACGGCGTGCTTTCCTTACATGCGGTTTTACAGTTTTGCGGCGTTATGTATTTGCGGTTTCACTGGCTTTCAGTGCCAGTAGGCGATGTTCGATGTCTTGCACGCCACGGGTGGCAGCTTCCATCAAGCGGGTGATTTCGCGCAGGGCGGCGCGCACGGCGAGCAGGGCAATGTCCGCTTCCACGTGCGCTTGCTGTTGTTGCTGTTCGTCTTCGCCGTGGCGGATGGCGTACAGGGATGCGTCGATGGCGTCCTGGGCGGCTGCGATGAGGTGCTTGACCTTGCGGCGCACGGGGTCGATGTCGGCGATCAGTTCTTCGGCAATCAGACCGGTGAGTTCGGCGCGGCGTTCGGCGTATTCCAGTGCGCCCTGCACGAGCTTGGCTTCCATGGCGGCGGTGATCATTTCAAAACACGTCCACGGTCGGGTTGAAGTCAGAATCGTTGGCGGTGGACGGGGGCGCGGGCTTGCGCCATTGCGTGCGCTCGATGCAGTCCGTGCGGTCGATGACGCTTGCCATGGCGTCGGCATCACTCAAAGCGTCTTCGACGAATGCTCCGGCCATTTCGGCTTCGTCCGGGTCGAACTCGGCGACAAAGCCCACCGTTTCCATGTCCAGCAACTTGGCGCGGACGGTTTCGGGGTCGGCGCTGGCGGTGTCGGGGGCGGGGCGCAGGATGTCGGCGGGGACGTGCTCTTGGGTGGTCATGTCATTTCTCCTTGCGGTTATTTGCGGGCACGCAGCCAATCGCGGACGGTCAGGAAGCACATGGAAACAAGGCTCCCAACAGTGAGGTAGAGCGAAGAACCAAAGTGTCCTTGCGTTACGGCTTCCCGAATTCCCAATACTCCGCCAACGGCCATCACCAGTATTGCCAAGAACCAGAACTCATCCGGTTGCCATTTTGTCTTCTTCATGTTTGCCTTCTCCTTTACGCTGCGAGGCGGCTGATCTTGGCGGCGATGCCCAGAAAACGGTGGGCGGGACACCATCCGTCGGCGGTGGGGCGCACGAAGCGGTGCTCGGCCAGTACGTGCAGATCGCTGCTTGCACCGGCGCGGGACACGCCCGCGTGGGCGGCAATGTCCGCCGTGTGCCAGTCGTCGATGGGCAGGTCGATGAGGGCGGTGAGCACGCGCAGGATGCGCTCCTGGCTGCCGAGTTCCTGTTGATACGTCGTCATTTCAAGCCTCCACGCTCTGCGCTTCGGCGGCAGGTTCGATGACGGCGGCGGCTTCGGGCTTGCCGCCGAGCATCTGCATTTCGTCGACGCGGATTTCGGTGGTGTAGCGGTCTTCGCCGCCTTCGGTCTGCCACTTTCTCGTGCGCAAGCGACCTTCCACGTAAATGGGGCTGCCTTTTTTGAGGTAGTCGCGGGCGATTTCGGCCAGGCGGTTGTGAAAGACCAGGTTGTGCCATTCGGT
>JAFZMK010000248.1 GCA_017553285.1 Rhodocyclaceae bacterium | reverse complement strand
CTGCGCATTGATGCCAACGTCCGCCAGCAGCAACTTGCCGACCTGCTCGACCTGCTGCCCGACTTTGCCGAGCCGCCGCTGTTGCTCGTCCTCGACGGCATTCAGGACCCGCACAACCTCGGCGCCTGCCTGCGCACGGCGGATGCCGCTGGCGCGCACGCCGTCATCGCCCCCAAAGACCGCGCCGTCGGGCTGACCGCCGCTGCCGTCAAGGTCGCCTGCGGCGCGGCAGACAGCGTGCCTTACATCCCCGTCACCAACCTCGCCCGCGCCCTGCGCCAGATGCAGGAAGCCGGCATTTTTATTTACGGCGCGGCGGGCGAAGCCGAACAATCGCTGTACGACCTTGACCTCACCGGCCCCACCGCCTGGGTGCTCGGTGCCGAAGCGCAGGGTTTGCGCCGTTTGACGCGGGAGACTTGCGACGCGCTCGCCCGCATTCCCATGTATGGCAGCGTGGAAAGTCTCAATGTTTCGGTCGCCACCGGCATTTGCCTGTTTGAAGCCTGCCGCCAGCGCGCCGCTGCCCGCGCTTGACGCGCCCGATGCGCCTGATTAGAATCTGCCCCTCTCACACGCGGGCGGGAATAGCTCAGTTGGTAGAGCGCAACCTTGCCAAGGTTGAGGTCGCGAGTTCGAGACTCGTTTCCCGCTCCAATTCCTTGTTGATCACGGCTTACAGATTTCCTCCTTTGTCTGTAATGCCATTTCGGGGCGAAAGCCCCTTTTTTTGTGCCCGTGCGCGCCGTGCGCGGGCGTGTTCCCTTCCCCCACACCGCGCGAGGTCTGCACCATGAGCACTGGCAACATTCTGGTTTTTCTCACCACGGGTTTTGAAGAAATCGAGGCACTGGGCACGGTCGACGTGCTGCGCCGCGCCAATCTGGCGGTGCAAACCGTGTCATTGGAAAACGACCATCAAGTCACCGGCGCGCACGGCGTGACCGTCGCCGCCGACGTACTGTTTGGCGACGCAGACTGCGCCGCCGCCCGTATGCTGGTCGTGCCCGGCGGCACCACGCGCTATGCCGAACACGAAGGCTTGAAACAGCAACTGCGCGCCTTTGCGCAAAACGGCGGCGCGGTCGCCGCCATTTGTGCCTCGCCCGCCGTACTGGGACAAATCGGCCTGCTGCAAGGCCGCGCCGCCACCTGCTATCCGGGCTTTGAAGCCGGTTGCACGGGCGCGAAGCTGCAAACCGAACGCGCCGTGGTCGTCGACGGCAACATCACCACCGGACGCGGCCCCGGGCTGGCGCTGGAATTTGCGCTGGAACTGGTGCGACAAATGGCAGGCGAGGCCACCCGCCAGCAAGTCGCGCAAGGGCTGCTGCTGGCCTAAGGCGCGAAGGAAGCCAGCACATGGAAAGCAAAACCGTCACGATTGGAACCATGCAGTTCGCCATACCGGAGTATTTCCAGCAAGTAGATTCCACGCCGGACGCCCCGCCGCAGTCTGTGCCGTTTATGACAAAGTCGGAAAATGCTCTGTGCCTTGTAATCGCCTATCCGATCCCGCCGGAATTCTCAATGCCCTTGGACAGTGAAGTGCTCGCCAGTCTGATGTACGATGAAATTGATAAAAACCAAGGCTTGATTCAGGTGGGTGCGGGCAAAGACCATGTTTTCGGCATCGTAAAAGCCCTGAAACCAGAGGGCGGCATCCAGTATATTCTGGCGCTGGAACGCCACTACGACGAAGATACGATCCTGCGTATTCAAGGCTTTTTTGATGAGGAAGGTATTACCGGATTGCGGGACACAACGGTCTATGAACTTTGTCGTAGAGAAGGCACGGTCGGCTCGGAGGATGACCCGTTCTGCGGCTGGCGAGAAGAACTCTATGACGACTCCTATGCAGTCGAAGCGCAGAAGAATCTGTCGGAAGAGGAAAAATATGACGAGATGTTCCCGGCGCATCCGCTCTCGATGTGCAGGGCATTCGTCCGCACGGTTACGAGTAGCTGATTCCATCCCGCCGCGCGCTAATCAAATACAGGTCGTAGCCCAGCGGCAGGCCGTCTGGCTGGCGCAGCGTCTCATAGGCACGCTGTACGCGCTGCCACGCTTGCCGCCCCAACAGCGTGCGCCGCCGCGCGGCTCCGAGCTGGTTGGCGCCGGTGCGCCGGATGGCGTGCAGCAGGGTGATGAGGTCGGGATAGCAGGCGGTGAGCCGCTGGCGGGCAATGTGTAGCCCGGCAAAACCCGCCTGCTGCACGATGGGCGCGGGGTCGGCAAAGCGCACGGTGTGTTCAAACTCGTCGGCGGCAGCGAAGGCGTGGCGCAGTTCGGTGAAGGTGTCTTGCCCCAGCGTGGCGAGCGCCAGCCAGCCGCCGGGACGCAGCACGCGGCGGGCTTCGGCAAGCGCGCGCGCCAAATCGCACCATTGCAAGGTGAGGCAAGACCAATACACGTCCACACACGCATCGGCCAGCGGCAAATGATGCACGTCAGCCTGCACGCGGGCGACGGCGCGTTCGTCCACCTGCCGCAGCATCGGCGCGGCAATATCCAGCGCCAGCAAGCGCGCCTGCGGCCAGCGCGCTGCCAAGCGGCGCAGGCCGTAGCCGGTGCCGCACCCGGCATCGAGCACCACGCGCGGCGCGCTTTTCACGGCATTCAACCGTTCTTCCAGCAACTGACAGGCTTGGCGCTGGATGCTGGCGGCGGCGTCATAACTTTGCGCAGCGCGCCCAAAGGCGCGGCGCACCTGCGCGGGCGTAGGCTTAGGCGTCATGCAAAAACGCCCTCATCGCGGCGTGAAACACGTCCGGCTGCGACAAAAACCCGGCGTGGGCGCACCCGGGCACCACCTGCACGCGCGCCTGCCCCAGCATTTCCGCCAGCGCGCGGGCGGCGGCAGCGGGCATCAGCGGGTCGTTTTCGCCGTGCAACAGCAACACGGGCGCGCGCACCTGCGGCGCTTCGGCGCGCAAATCCGCGTCCCGCAGCCAGTTCAGCCCCACGCCCAACACCTCGGCGGCGGGCAGCGGGTCGACCAGTTTCAGCAAACGGGCGGTGACGGTTTTGGCGCGCGCGTCGCCCCGGTTAAACCCGCCCACGAAACGCGGCAGCATGGCGGCAGCGTCCGTCGCGACGGCAGTAGCAAACTCTGCCAGCATCGCAGGCGGCATGGCGTGCGGCCAGCCTGCGCGCTGCACGAACGAAGCCGTACCCGCCAGCAACGCGACACGGCGCACCTTTTGCGGATGGCGGGCGGCGATGGCCAGCGCCAGCATCGCGCCCAGCGACCAGCCGCACACGGGCGTATCCGACGGCAGTTGCGCAGCAATGCGCTCGACGGCTTCGTCAAAGGTTTCCACGCACGGCGTGCCGTTGTAGCCGGGCAAATCGACCATGCGCGCGCCACAGGCTGCGGCAGTTTCCTGCAAAGGGCCGCGCCCCAGACACCAGCCGGGCAACAGTACGGGAACCGTGTTCATTCAGGCTTCTCCTGCTCGGGATGCCAATGCGCCGCATGGCGGGCGAGCGCATCCATCAGACGGTCAACGTCATCCAGCGAATGCGCGGCGGAAAGCGAGATGCGCAGCCGCGCCGTGCCTGCCGGTACAGTCGGCGGACGGATGGCGGGCGCCCAGATGCCGTCTTGCCACAGCGCCTGTGAGAGCGCCAGCGCAGCGTGGTTTTCGCCCACCATGAGCGGCTGAATCGCCGTATCTGACGGCAACAGCGCCCAGGGCAATGCGGCGGCGCGCGCTTTCAGCCGCGCAATCAGCGCGCGCAGATGGGCGCGGCG
>JAFZMK010000247.1 GCA_017553285.1 Rhodocyclaceae bacterium | reverse complement strand
GGCGGGCAAAATCGATGTTTTGCTGCACGGTTAAGTGCGGGAACAGGCGCGGTTCCTGAAACACGTACCCGATGGGGCGGCGGTGGGTGGGCACAAACTGCGCGCGGGCGCTGTCTTGCCAGCATTGTCCGGCAAATGCAATGCGCCCTTGCGCGCCAGATTCCAGCCCGGCAATCAGACGCAGCAAGGTGGTTTTGCCCGCGCCAGACGGCCCGCAAAGCGCGGTGATGCCGCGCGCGGGCAAATTCAGCGCAATTTCCAGCGCAAAATCAGCGCGCGCCAGACGGATGTCCAGCGTCAGCGCGGCGTCGGTGTGGGCGTCAGTCATGGCGGGCAGCGCCTTGCGACCAGAGGGCAGCCGAGTGCGGGCGGGCGTAGAGCGCCAGCAGCACGAGGAAGCTGAACACCAGCATGGCACCCGCCAGCCAGTGCGCCTGCGCGTATTCCATCGCTTCGACGTGGTTGTAGATTTGCACGGAGACCACACGGGTTTGCCCCGGAATGTTGCCGCCAATCATGAGCACGACGCCAAATTCGCCCAGCGTGTGGGCAAAGCCGAGCACGGCGGCGGTGAGAAAACCGGAACGGGACAGCGGCACGATGATGTGCCAGAAACGGTCTTGCGGGCTGGCGTGCAGCGTGGCGGCGGCTTCCAGCAATTTGCCATCCAGCGCGCCAAAGGTGTTTTGCAGCGGCTGCACGACAAAGGGCAGCGAATAGATGACCGAGGCAACCACCAGCCCGGCAAAGCTGAACGGCAGCAGGGAAAGCCCCATGCGTTGCATCATGCCGCCAATCGGGCCGTGCGGGCCGAGCGCGACGAGCAGATAAAAACCCAGCACGGTGGGCGGCAGCACCAGCGGCAGGGCAATCACGGCGTTGATGACACCATGCAGGCGGCTGCGCGTATGCGCCAGCCACCATGCCAGCGGCGTGCCGAGGACGAGCAAAATCAGCGTGGTGACGGAGGCCAGCAGCAATGTCAGCCGAATGGCGCTCCAATCCTCGGCACTGAGCATGGCGCGACCTTATTCGGGAATCGCGTAGCCAAAGTCGCGCATGATGGCGTGCGCGCGCGCACCGCGCAGGTAGTCCAGCAAGGCGCGGGCGGCTTCGTTGTTTTCCGCCTGTTTGAGCAGCACGGCATCCTGCCGGATGGCGGGATAGAGGTCAGCCGACGGCTGCCAGTACGAACCTTTGCTGACCTTGCCGCCTTCCATGATTTGCGAGAGCGCCACGAAACCCAGCGCGGCGTTGCCGCTGGCGACGAACTGGTAGGTTTGCCCGATGTTCTCGCCGGTGACAAAGCGTGGTTGCAGCGTCTCGTACAGGCCCAGCGCCCGCAGCACGGCCTCGGCTGCCGCGCCATACGGCGCGTTGCGCGCATCGGCGATGGCAAGGTGTGCAAACTTGCCGTTTTGCAGCACCTTGCCTTCCGCATCGACCACATCCGGCTGCGCCGAGTACAGCACCAGCGTGCCGATGGCGTAGGGGAAATTGGAACCGGCCACACCCGCGCCTTCTTCCACGAGGCGGGCGGGCGTTTTTTCGTCGGCAGAGAGCAGAATGTCAAACGGCGCGCCGTTTTTGATTTGCGCGTAGAGCTTGCCGGTGGAGCCAAAGGTCAGCTCGGCGCTGTGGCCGGTGTCTTTCTGGAAGGCTTCGGCAATTTGCTTCATCGGCGCGGTGAAATTGGCGGCGACCGCCACTTGCGTCTGCCCGGCGTGCGCGCCGACGGCAAAGCAGGCGAGGAAGGCAAAGCAGGTGAAGATGCGTTTCATGGGAACTCCTTGTATAGGTTTGTATACAGCGTTTTGAGTATAGCAGAACAAGGCGAGCCGCCTTGCGATGGCGCGCATCGTGCGCGTTTTGCGCTCCTCTGCTGGCTGCGTGATTGTGTTTTGGGGATAACCGTGCTGCCGGGCAATCCGGCGGCGGGCGCGTATGCGACGGACAAAAAAACACCGGCAGGGGCGCCTGCCGGTGTGGGGTCATGCTGTGCGCGCCGGGCGCGGGTTATTTTTTCGTGCTTTTCTTGCTGCTTTTCTTCGTGGTTTTCTTGGTGGTTTTTTTCGACTTGGCGGCTTTTTCTTGCGCTTTGGCGTAGTCGGCAGCGTGTTTGTCCAGAATCTTGTTGGCTTGCACCAGATCTTCGCCGCTGGCGGGTTTGCAGTCGCTCAAAATCGGTTTTTCGGTGCGGCTGTTGAGCAGCACGCCTTTCCAGGGCAGGTCGACCCAGGTCAGGCCGTTGGCGCGGTCCGAAAAACGCGGCAGACCAGAGCCTTGCCCTTCTTCGCGCAGCATCGTGTATTCGCGCCCCAGCCAGGTGATTTTCAGGTGCGGCTGGGCGGAATCTTCCGTGCGGGTCACGCGCACGGCGCTGACGTTTTCGCAGGCATAGACGGCGCTTTCCGTCGGGTATTGCGGCGCGGGGGCAGCTTCGGCTTGCGGCTGTTTTGCCTCGGCGGGCGTGGCAGCTTCGGCATCCTGCTTGGTGCCAAAACCCGTGCAGGCAGACAAAGAGGCCGCCAGCGCGGCGATCATGAGCAGACGGAGATTCATCATCGTTCAAGACTCCTAGAAAAAACAGCGCGTGCGCGCCAGAGTGGGGAAAAAACGACCGCCATTGTCGCGCGCCGCCTTCGCTGCGGTCAATCTTTTTGCAACCGCCCGCCCGCCCGCCCGCGCGCCGGGCGGAGAAGAGGCGCTGGCACGGAAGCTGCTTGTAGACAGGTGTTCATTCTTCCGTTGCAAAGGGTGCGCATCATGATGATTCAGACCAGTTACGGCATTTCGGCGTACAGCGGCATTGCCGCGCTATCGGCGCAGCGGCAGGCAAGCCGCATCACGCAGGCAATGACCACCGCTGCGGCAGAAAGTACCGAACAGGTCACACTTTCGGACGCAGGCAAGGCGCTGGCTGCCCGCGAAGATGCGCCCGTGCGACGGCGGACGCCAGCACAGGAAGAAACGATCAGGGAGGCGCGCGCGGATCCGGAGTTTGCCGAGACGTATGCGGAATTCATGGCTCATGAGACGAGTGTTATTGTGTGCACGCTGAACGAAAAGCGCGGAGATGAGCCGCTAAGGCTCTACTCAAATGGGAAATTTGCGGACGATGCCTATACCGAACGGTTTTATCGCGAAGCGGCGGTGGTTGACGCGCAGCGGCGGGCGCTGTATGAAGCCGAAAAACAAAAAGGCACCGACCCGGCAGAAATCATTGCCAAGATGATTGATTTTACAAATGCGCAGTCTTACGCATATCGGGAGGCGACCAACAAAGGCTACTGGGCGGATGAAGTGCCCGGTCAGGCGTATTCAGGCAGTGGCGTTGATGTATTCAATGGCACGGCGCTGCTGATGGAGGCGCAAAAGCGGGCGATTTACGAGAACGAGAAAATCAAAGAAACGGAAACCGCTGAGCGGTTGTGCAAATGGATGGCGTCTGAGGAGGGGCAAGTGGAGGAATCTTGATGGATTGCTGAGTTTGCAAGGGCGGCGCTTCCCTCATTGTCTTGCGCCCAAGATGGGCGCAGATGGCTTGGGTGCCATCTGCGGATTTGTTATGTCAGAAGTGGTAGCTTACGGTGATATTGGACAGAGAAGAACCACCATAAGAGTTCCCGGGTACTCTGCCCTGAATACGTGCGTACAAGCGCAATGGGCGGGTGATCGGGATGTTATAACCTCTGAAATCCACGTATCCTGTGGCGGCGTTTGTTACGTTAAAACACACAGTCAGGTGACTGTCACACAGCACAACTTGCAATCCTGCCGGTCGGGAATTGCTGAATGCCCAGTTGTAAGACACGAAATCTATGGTGGCTGTCTTGGTGGGCGTATTCATTACCGGGAACTCAGAGTAGTATCATTCATTTGGTACGTAAATTCTGGGCGTGACCACGGAAACGCTGTATGCGCCAGAAATTGCGTGTGCATTTTGGGCGAGCAGGACAGCGGCAGCCAATGCAAAAACAATAGAAAACAAATGCCTTTTCATGTTCATTTCATGTTCCTCGTGAAAGGTTGGAGGGTTTGCGTTCCAGTACGCGGGCGGCATTCTACTGCATAACCAGAAGTGCGCACCGCACATGGTCAAAACCAACTGGCACGAATCTTGCGAGAAGGAAGGCAGAGGATTCTTTTTGTACGGAGACGGCCATGAGCATCGCCCTGATTCAGTCCAGTTATTACAGCACGCTGCTTGCCAGCGTCTCGGCGCTCACAAAGCGGCGGCAGGAAGATCGCGCGGCGGAAAATTCCGCAGCGGCAGAAAGTGCCGATTCGGTCACGCTCTCGGATGCCGGTAGAGCCTTGGCCGCTGGCGAGGAGGTTGCGGATACGGAGGAGGCGGGCAATGAGACGGAAACATTCAACGGCATGGCGCTGCTGATTGCGGCGCAAAAGCGGGCAATTTATGAGAACAAAAAAATCAAGGACACCGAGCCGGTAGAAATGATGTGCAAATTGCTGGGGCTGACGGATGATTCCCGCCAGGGCGGGCGCAAGGAAGCAGGCTGGCGCGTGTGGGAAAGCCTGCTGTCGGGCGAAGGCGGCGGGCAGGTTGGCGGGCAGGTCAGCGCACAGGGATGAGCCGGACGTGCGGCGAATGCACCCGTATTCGCCGCAATTTTTGCGGAGAATACGCCACCCAATCGCCGCATGAATGGCAGCGATGCCAACCCGTCGGGGCGGCAAGCGTGGCGGCGGGCAGCGGCGGAAAACAAAAAAGCCAGTCGTGCGACTGGCTTTGCGTTTTTTGGTAGGCCGTGCAGGGCTCGAACCTGCGACCAACGGATTAAAAGTCCGCTGCTCTACCAACTGAGCTAACGACCCCCAAAGAGAACGGCGATTATACGCTGCCAGCGGCGCGAGCGTCAAGCAGGCGCGCCGCTGGCGTCGCCCTTGATGGCGAGTGGCAGTCCGGCGACCAGCAGGCTGACGCGCTCGCATTGCGCGGCAAGGCGCTGGTTGAGGCGACCGGCTTCGTCGCGGTAGAGGCGGCCTAGCGGCGTTTCTGGCACCAGACCAAGGCCGACTTCGTTGGCGACCAGCAGCAATTGCGTGTGCGCGGGCAGGGCGGGGAGCAGTTCCAGCAGGGCGTCGGTTTGTTGCGACAAACCGGCAGGCGGCGGCGCGGGCGGGGCGTCCGGCGCGGCGGGTTGCCAGTCGGCCAGCAGGTTGGCAAGCCACAGGCTGAGGCAGTCAATGAGGATGAGACGCGGCGCGCACAGCAGCGGGCGCAGCGTGTGCGCCAGCGCGATGGGTTCTTCAATGACTTGCCAGTGGGCGGGGCGGTGCTGGCGGTGATGCGCGATGCGCTGCGCCATTTCCGCATCCAGCGCCTGCGCGGTGGCAATCAGCGTGACGGGCAAGGCGCTTTGCGCGGCGAGGGTTTCGGCGTAACGGCTTTTGCCGCTGCGGGCGCCGCCAAGAATGAGATGGGCAGGCATGGGAAAGGAAAGATGGCGGAGAGGAAGGGATTCGAACCCTTGTGCCAGGTTTCCCTGACCATCCGATTTCGAGTCGGCGCCGTTATGACCACTTCGGTACCTCTCCGCGGCTCGGCGGCACGCAGCCGCCGGGAAACAGCGGATAATACCGCAAACGGCAGTGCCGGACAATGGGCGGCGCGCGCCGCTGTTTTTCTTTTCTTTCATGAGATTGCCATGCGTTTTTCTTCTTTTTGTGGTGTGATTTTGGCGCTCTGCCTGAGCGGGGCGATGGGCAACGTGGCTGCCGCGCAGCCGGATGCGGACGAGTTTGCCCGCTGCGTGCGCGGGCTGCGCGGCGCGGCGGTCAAGGTGGGCGTGTCGGAAGCCGGTTTTCAGCGCCTGACGGCAGGTTTGCAGCCGGACGCTAGCGTGCTGGAATCGCTGGATTACCAGCCGGAGTTTCGCACGCCGATTTGGGATTACCTTGCCGGGCTGGTCGATGACGAGCGCGTGCGCGATGGGCGCGCGATGCAGGCGCGCTGGCAGGATGCGCTGGCGCAGGTGGCGCGGCGCTATGGCGTCGATGCTGCCACCGTGGTGGCGGTGTGGGGCGTGGAAAGCAACTACGGGCAAAGTTTTGGCAAAAAACCACTGTTGCAGTCGCTGGCGACACTTTCGTGCTTCGGGCGGCGGCAGAGTTATTTCCGGCAAGAGTTTTTCAGCGCCCTGAAAATTGCCGACAGCGGCGACGTGCCCGCCGAGCAGATGGTCGGCTCCTGGGCGGGCGCCTTTGGGCACACGCAGTTCATGCCGTCGACCTTTTTGCGCACGGCGGTGGATTTTGACGGCGACGGGCGGCGCGACCTCGTTGGCAACGTGCCCGACGCGCTGGCTTCCACGGCGAATTTCCTGCATCAGGCGGGCTGGCGCAGCGGTCTGCCGTGGGGCATGGAAGTCAAATTACCTGCGGGGCTGGATGTATCGGGCGCGTCGCGCAAAAACAAGCAACCGCTGTCCAAGTGGGCAGCGCGCGGGGTGACACGGGTCGATGGTCGTCCCCTGCCTGCGGATGACTGGAAAGCCGGGCTGCTGCTGCCCGCCGGCAAGGAAGGGCCGGCATTTCTGGTCTCGCGCAATTTCGACGCCATTTATTCCTACAACGCCGCAGAAAGTTACGCGCTGGCCATCGCGTTGCTCTCGGATGCGCTGCGCGGTGAGCGTGCCACACCGCAACGCCCGTGGCCGACGGACGACCCGGGGCTTTCGCGCGAAGAACGCCGCGAAGTGCAACGTGCCCTGATTGCGCACGGCTACGACATCGGCGAAGTCGACGGCATGTTGGGCAGCGCCTCGCGCAAAGCCATCCGCGACGTGCAGCAACGCGCCGGCATGGAGGCCGATGGTCGCGCCGGACAAAAAATGCTGCGCTGGTTGCGTGAGCATCCGGCAGAAAACGCGCAGTGAGGAAAACATGAAAATCACCGCAATTTTTACCGCCCTGCGCGCCCTGCTGTTGGGGCGCGGTGCGCGCACGGTGGATAACAGCGTGGTCGCATCGTTTGATTTGCACCGCTTTCTGGGC
>JAFZMK010000027.1 GCA_017553285.1 Rhodocyclaceae bacterium | reverse complement strand
CCGGGTTCGGCTTCTTCCAGCATCACTGCCGCATCGCCCGCTTGCAGCGCGTCTTCGTATCGTTCTTCCGCCTGCCGTTTTTCCACCACCGTGCCTTTCAGATGCCGCGCGCCGATTTCGACGGTCAAATCCAGCAGCACGGCATCCAGCGGCAGGGGAAAGGTGTAGACCGCTTCGATGTTGGTCGCCTCGTCGTTGCGGTAGGTTTGCGAGACGGTGACTTCCGCCAGCAAGTCTTGCAGCACGGCGCTCACCGCCACGTCGCACAGCGCGATGCGCTCGCCCGCCCGTCCGATCAAAGCCGATGCCTGTGGATTCATTGCGTTTCCTCCCGTTGATGAAGATGTTCGTAAGCCTGCGTGACGGCGCGAAAGAAGCGCCGCACCTGTTCGGGCGAAAATCCGGCGCGCCCGGGTTCGATGTGCACTTCCACACCGTCGGCGACGACCAGATGACTCCACACTTCCACCGTGCCGGCACGCCGGGGTGCCGGGGGCATGGGGCCTGCCGCCTGCTGGTGCAGCAATTCGCCGATGCGCTCCAACGACAAACCGGCCAGTTGCCATTTGCGCACCGCCAGAAGCTGCTCGACATGGCGGCGGGTGTAATACGCGCCCTTGCCCGCTCCGTGCGGGCGGTCAACCAAGCCGGACTGGATGTAATAACGCACCGTGCGGCGCGGCAATTCCACCAGCGCGGCAATTTCGTCCAGGGTGAAAGTCTTGTTCTCGTCCATGGCTGCCATTCTATACAGTTTTACTGTCGCAATCAACTGTCATGAAAAATTTTTCGGCGCACCATGAAAAACGCCCGGCTGCGAACAGTCGGGCGTGGTGTGCTGCGCGGGGACGCGGCGGGTTCAAAAGTCGTACTGCTGTCGCCAGTTTGCGTACAGGGTTTCCACCTGTTGATGCAGCGCGGCGAGGCTGGTGCTGTTGTCAATCACATCATCCGCAATGTCCAGGCGCTGCGGGCGGCTGGCCTGGGCGGCGAGCATGGCGCGCACTTGTTCTTGCGGCAGAGCGTTGCGGGCGATGACGCGGGCAATCTGCATTTCTTGCGGACAATCGACCACGCAGACGCGGTCGACCTGCTCGCGCCAGCCGCCGCTTTCCACCAGCAAGGGGACGACGAGCACGCAGCAGGCTTCGCGCGCGCGCTCACAGGCTTCGCGGGCGTGCTGGCGAATCAGCGGGTGCAGGATGGCTTCCAGACGGCGGCGGGCATCCGGGTTGGCAAAGACTTCGTCGCGCATGGCGGCGCGCGCCAGCGCGCCTTCGGCGGTGAGGAAACGTTCGCCAAATTCGGCGGCAATCGGCGCGATGGCGGCGCCGTGCGGGGCGGTGAGCTGGTGGCTGATGAGGTCGGTATCCACAATCGCCGCGCCGAGGCGTTCCAGATGCGCGGCGGCAGCGCTTTTGCCGCTGCCGATGCCGCCGGTCAGCGCCACGCGCAAGGTGCCGGAGGGCGGCGGCGTCACCGGCGTTTTCCGCCCGTGTTGTTGTTGGGCTTTTCCCGACGCGGGTCGGGCGCGGGGCCGACGGTGGTCGGGTCGCTGGGCGGGGTTTTGGCGCAGGCACCGGCGGGCTGGATGTTTTGCCGCGCCAGCGAACGGGCGATGACTTCCAGAATCGCCGCCGAGCTGCGCAGTTCCAGCACCACGGGTTCGCGCCCTTCGGCGCTGGTGCGGCGCACGTCCAGATGCGGCAATTGCAGGCGTAGCTGGCGCGTCAAAGCGTCTGCCTGCGCAAGGCTGAAGCCGCCGTAACGGGCGCATTCCTGCGCCGGGGCAACCAGGGTGAGCGAATCGGGGTTCAACTGGTTGTTTAACCGTTCCGGCTCGCCGGCAGAGGTGCTTGAGCCGCCGCTCCACAGCACCAGCAGGGCGAAAATGTTGAGAACAATGAGAAAGGCAATCAGAAGGCGCAGTCGCGGCATGGCAGTTTATTCACGGAAAGAGGGCTGGGCGGCAATGACGGCCAGCCCGGAAAGAACAGGATGGGCAACCAACTCTACAGGCAAATCCAGATGTTCGGCCAGCAACTGGCCGTGACCACCACCAATCAGGCAGGCCGCGCCGGGGCGGTGCGCCAGATGTTGCTGGAACATCTGACGGATGGCACCCACCTGCGCGTACAGGCAGCCGCTGGCAATCGCGTCCTGCGTGTTGTTGGGCATCGGGCAGACTTCGCCGGGGCTGTCCGAGAGCTGGGCGGTATTTTCCGCCAGCGAACGGCGCATCATGTTGACGCCCGGCAAAATGAAGCCGCCGTGAAAATACCCGTGCTCGTCGAGTACGTCCACCGTGGTCGCCGTGCCCGCCATGACCACCAGCCAGGGCACGGCGCGGCGCGCCCGCGCACCGACCAGCGCCGCCCAACGGTCTGCCCCCAGTTGGTGGGCGACGGCATAGCCGTTGGTCACACCCCAGCCTTGCGCCTGCGCGCGCACCCACAAGGGCTGCACCGGCAGGGGCGCGAGTTCGGCGCGAATTTCCGCCGCCAGCGCCGCACCGGCAACGTGGGCGATAACAATCTGGCGCAACTGCGGCCCGAAGCGGCGCACCGCCTGCGCCAATGTAACGGCGCGCGCCGTCTGCGCGCCCGAGACGCCTTCGCCGCAACATTCGCCGTCGGCACCAAGCACCTGCCATTTCAGGCGGGTATTTCCAGAATCAATGAGCAGTTTCATGACGATGCGCGCAAGGAAAGTTCCCCGGCAAGGATGCGCTGCACGCCGCTGCCAGTATCGAGCAGCAAGGCACCATCGTCATCCACGCCCGCATTGCGCCCGACAATTTCGCGCTG
>JAFZMK010000246.1 GCA_017553285.1 Rhodocyclaceae bacterium | reverse complement strand
GGTATTCCAGCGCGAACGCATTTTCGACCGCGCCCGCCAGCAAGCACTCACCGCCGCGCTGCCGCGCTACACCGTAGCGCGCCTGCACACGCTGCTGCAATCGGCGGCGCGCCTTGACCGCATCATCAAAGGCATCGCCGCCGGCGACGTATGGCACGAATTTGCCCGTTTGCGCCCATTGTGAGAGCTTGACCATGACAGGAAACACGTCACTGCCCACGTCCGAAAACTACCGGCAATGGCTCGCCGCGCTCAAAACGCGCTTTCGCCAAGTGCAGATCAAAGCTGCCGTGGCGGTCAACACCGCGCTTTTGCAGTTCTATTGGGAACTCGGCGCCGACATCGTCCAGCGTCAGGACGGGCAGGCATGGGGCAGCGGCTTTCTGGAAAGGCTCAGCCAAGACTTGCGGGCGGAATTTCCGCAGGTGCAGGGCTTCTCCAAGCGCAACCTTGAGCGCATTCGCCAGTGGCGCCAGTACTGGGCGGGCGAAGCAGAAATTGCGACACAGCTTGTGTCGCAATTGACCGCTATCCCTTGGGGGCACAACCTCGCCATCATCAGCAAATGCCGCAGCCACGCCGAAGCCCTGTATTACGTGCAGCAAACGCAGGCACACGGCTGGAGCCGCGCCGTGCTCACGCACCAGATAGAAAGCGGCCTCTGGCAGCGCGAAGGGCAGGCCATCAGCAACTTTGCCAGCACGCTCCCCGCGCCGCAGTCCGAGCTGGCGGCGCAAGTGCTCAAAGACCCCTACATCTTTGACTTCCTGAACCTCACCCCCGAGCACAGCGAGCGCGAGCTGGAGCGCGCCCTGCTGGACCACATCACCCAGTTTTTGCTGGAACTTGGCACCGGCTTTGCCTACATCGGTCGGCAAGTGCCGCTGCAAGTGGGCGAGCGCGAGTTTTTCCCCGACCTGCTCTTCTATCACACGCGGCTGCACTGCTACGTCGTCGTTGAACTGAAAACCGTGGACTTTGAGCCGGAATTTGCCGGCAAACTCAACTTCTACCTCAAAGCTGTAGACGAGCAAATGCGCGGCGCGGGCGACGCGCCCACCATCGGCCTGCTGCTGTGCAAAAGCAAAGACCGGCTGGTTGCGGAATACGCGCTTTCGGACATGCACAAACCGCTGGGCGTCGCCAGCTACCAGCTCGCGCACGAACTGCCGCAGGCGCTACGCGACAAACTACCCAGCATTGAAGCACTGGAGCAGGAATTGAAAGAACTGGGCAGTGGCGAATGAGGCGCAAGACAAATCAGACACCCATTGTGCGCTGCGCAACATCCCGTGCCAAAAACGTCCTGCCCGCCGGTGCGACTTCACTATAATGCGCGCTTTGGCGCGGCGGCGCGGATGCCGTCGGCCTGTTTTTCGCCCCGTCTCGCATGTTTTTCAAGCGCCTGTTTGATTTCTTCGTCGCCCTGGCCGCCCTGCTGGTGTTGTGGCCACTGATTCTGACGCTGGGCATTGCCGTCAAACTGGATTCGCCCGGGCCGATGTTTTTCCGGCAGGCGCGCGTCGGGCGGCATGGCAAGATTTTCCGCATCCACAAACTGCGCACCATGCGCACCGACCAAGCCGGCACTTCGATGACCGCCAAGAATGACGCGCGCATCACCCGCATCGGCAACTTCCTGCGCCACTACAAGCTCGACGAGTTGCCGCAATTCATCGACGTACTCACCGGCGACATGAGCCTGGTCGGCCCGCGCCCGCAACCTGCGCCGCACGTCGACCACTATCCGCCGGAAATCCGCGAAAAGGTGCTCTCCGTGCGCCCGGGGCTGACTGACCTGGCGACGCTGGAATTTATCGACGAAGAACGCATCCTCGCCCAGGCCGATGACGTGCACACCGCCTACATTCAAGACATTCTGCCCATCAAGCTGAAATACTGCGTGCAATACGTGGAAACCCGCAGCTTCTGGCTGGACATCCAGATTCTCTGCCGCACCGCCCTCGCGCTCGTGCACCGCGTCCTGTTGCCGCACCGCCACTAAGCGGCGGAGGCGTCTGCGGCGAGCATTTCCGCTGCGTGTTGGCGCGTGGTTTGCGTGATGCGCACGCCGCCCAGCATCCGCGCGATTTCTTCCACCCGCCCCGCGTCATCCAGACGCTGCACGCGGCTGCGCGTCTGGCCGTTTTCTTCTTCTTTGGCGATGTGATACTGCCACTGCGCGCGGGCGGCAACTTGCGGCAGGTGGGTGACGCACATCACTTGCCGCTCGCGCCCCAATGCCGCCAGATGCTGGCCGACAATCTCTGCCACGCGCCCGCCAATGCCGGCATCGACTTCGTCGAAAATCAGGGTCGGCACGCCACCGCTGCGGCTGGTGAGCACCTGAATGGCCAGCCCGATGCGCGAAAGCTCGCCGCCGGAAGCCACTTTCGCCAGCGGGCGCAATTCCTGCCCGGCGTTGGCGGCGACCTGAAACAGCACGCTCTCTTGCCCGTGCGCAGCCGGTTCATTGGGCACCAGTTGCACGGCAAAGCGGCTGCCCGCGAGCGCCAGCGTTTGCAAGGCTTCGGTGACGGCGACAGACAACGCCTGCGCCGCCGTCTGGCGGCGGGCGGTGAGTTCTGCGGCGCGCGCTGCCCACGCATCCTGCGCCTGCGCTTCGCGCGCGGCAAGCGCGGCCAGATCTGCCGCTTCGTCCAGCTTTGCCAGTTCCGCTTGCCAGGCGACCAGACGGGCGGGCAATTCTGGCGGCGTGCAGCGATATTTGCGCGCCGCATCCATCACCAGCCCCATGCGGCGGTCGACTTCGTCGAGCCGCTGCGGGTCGAGTTCCAGCCGCCCGTGATAATGGCGCAGCGCGTGCAAGGCTTCATCCAGCGCGATGCCGGCGCTGTCGAGCAAATCGGCAGCTTCGTTCAAGGTCGCATCCAGTTGCGCCAGTTGCCGCAGGCGGCTGGCACCGCCTTGCAGCCGCACCGCCGCCGCGCCGTCTTCTTCGGCAAGCTGACCCAGCAGCGCGCCCACGCCTTCGAGCAAGCCTGCGGCGTGTGCCAGACGGCTGTGCTCGGCTTCCAGTTGCGGCCATTCTTCTTCGCCCAGCGCCAGCGTTTCCAGCTCACGAATTTGCCATTGCAACAGCTCGCGGCGCGAATCCAGTTCTGCCGCCTGCGTTTGCGCACGTTCGCGCGCGGCGCGTGCGTCCTGCCATTGGCGGAACAGCGCACCCACTTCTGCCGCCAGCGCTTCGGCGTCGGCGTGGGCATCGAGCAAGGCGCGCTGCGCGCCCGCTTGCAGCAGCGCGTGATGCGCGTGCTGGCCGTGAATGTCGGCGAGCAGTTCGCCCAGTTCGCGCAACTGCGCCAGCGTCACGCCGACACCGTTTATCCACGCGCGCGAGCGCCCCGTCGCCTCTACCACGCGGCGAATCAGCACGGCGTCGTCTTCCAGTTCCAGTTCCTGCGCCTCGCACCACTGGCGGGCGGCGGCGTTGTCTTCCAGACCGAATTGCGCGCTCAGTTCGGTGCGGCTGCACCCGTTGCGCACCAGCGCCGGTTCCGCGCGCCCGCCCAGAATCAGCCCCAACGCATCGAGCAGGATGGATTTGCCCGCGCCGGTCTCACCGGTGAGCACGCCAAAACCGGCGGCAAATTCCAGTTCAAGACGCTCAACGATGACGAAGTCGCGGATAGTCAGCAAACGCAGCATGGCGGGCAACAGAAAAGCAGGTGGAACAGCTTACGGGCGCGCGGGCGCGCTCCAGTGCAGTTTTTCGCGCAGCATGGCGAAATAGCGCCCGCCGCCGGGCGGGTGCACCAGACGCAGCACGTGCGGCGAACGGCGCACGAAGACGGTGTCGCCCGCGCGCAGTTCAAAGTGCGACTGACCATCAAAGTGCGCGCGCGCCTCATGCGTGGCGTGCAGGGTGAGGCGGATTTCGCACGAATCGGGCAAGGTGACGGGGCGCGCGCTCAATGCTTCCGGGCACAGCGGCACCAGCGCGATGGCGGGCACCGCCGGGTGCAAAATCGGCCCGTTGGCCGCCAGCGCGTAGGCGGTGGAGCCGGTCGGCGTGGCGATAATCATGCCGTCCGAGCGTTGCGTATAGACGAAATCTTCATCAATGGAAACGTCAAACTCAATCATCCGCCCGGTCTCACCCTTGCCCAGCACGATGTCGTTGAGCACGGTGCTGACAAACACCTTTTCGCCGCCGCGCCAGATTTCGCCCAGCAGCATGGTGCGGCGTTCTTCCACGAAGTGACCGTCGAGAATTTCGGTCAGCCGCTCAGCGGCCTGCGTGCAGGCAATATCGGTGAGAAAGCCCACCCGTCCCTGATTGACGCCCACCAGCGGCACATCGTATTCCACCAGCCGACGGGCGCAGCCCAGCAAGGTGCCATCGCCGCCGATGACCAGCGCCAGATTCGCGCGCTGGCCGATTTCGTCGTAGGTGGCAGCCGTCCATTCTTCCACGCGCCCCAGCGCGCTGGCGGTGCCCTGTTCGATGAGCACTTCATGACCGCGCGCGCGCAGGGCAGCGGCGGTGTTGCGCACGGAATCGGCCACTTCCGTGCTTTGGTATTTGCCAATCAGGGCGACACAGGCAAAACGCACGGTCAACCTCCTCAATCTTGCGCGGCAGCGGCGCCGATGACATCTTGCATGTCATACAAACCCGCCTGGCGCCCCTGCAAAAACCGCGCTGCCGCCAGCGCGCCGCTGGCGTAAGACATGCGGCTGGTGGAACGGTGCGAAATTTCGATGCGCTCGCCCGTGCCGGCGAAAATCACCGTGTGCTCGCCCACCTCGTCGCCGCCGCGCAGCGTGGCAAAGCCAATCGTACCGGCGCGGCGCGGGCCGGTGACCCCTTCGCGGCTCAATACGGCGTTGGGCGCAAAATCCTTGCCTTGCGCGCGGGCAATCAGCTCGCCCATGCGCAACGCCGTGCCCGAAGGCGCATCGACCTTGTGGCGATGGTGCATTTCCAGCACTTCCACGTCATAGCCTTCATTGAGCATCGCTGCCGCCTGTTCCAGCAGGCGAAAGACGGCATTGACGCCCAGCGACATGTTCGGCGCAAACACCACGGGCACCTTTTTCGCGGATTGCGCAATCGCCGCGCGCCCGGCGTCGTCAAAACCCGTGGTGCCAATCACCACCGCCTTGCCCAGTTCGCAGGCCAGCGCCAGATGCGCCAGCGTTGCTTCCGGACGGGTGAAATCAATCAGACAGTCGGCGGCAGCAAT
>JAFZMK010000245.1 GCA_017553285.1 Rhodocyclaceae bacterium | reverse complement strand
GCGCAGGTTTTTGCGCATGAAAAAGAGGTTGTCGCCCGGCTCGCCGATGACGCGAATCCAGAACGGCATCACCTGCATGTAGCCGCGCGCACCGGCGCTGGAAATGGCGTATTTGCGAAAGGCGCTTTCCACCTGAATGAGCGCCAGCACCAGTTGCGGATCCAGTCCTGCGCGAGTGGCTTCGTAGTGGATGGAAATGAGCAGTTCGTGGCGGTAATTTTCGTCGGCAATGTAGCGGGTCAGGCGGCGCGACATCTCGCCTAGCCAGCGTTCGCGCTCGCGCGGGTCCTTGATGCTGAGCGTGGGCGGTTTCTGGTCGCTGACTGCCGAATGCAAAGAGGCGCGCACGCTGGCGGACATCGGCTCGTACTGCTGCGCACCTGCGTGCGCGGCGGCAGAGAACAGCGCCAACGCACAAGCAGCGGCAAGACGGACACCGCAAACGCGATGGCTCATCGCCCCAGCTCCCGCAGCAGCGCGGGCACCAGCGCGCCCATGTCAATCATGCGGGCGGCTTCATCGCGCCGCCCCTGATATTCCGCCTGCCCGTTTTTCAGGCCGCGCTCGCCCAGCACGACGCGGTGCGGAATGCCGATCAGTTCCCAGTCGGCAAACATCACGCCGGGGCGCTCGTCGCGGTCGTCCAGCAGCACGTCAACACCGGCAGCCGCCAGTTCATCGTGCAGTTTTTCGGCAGCGGCGCGCACCATTTCGGACTTGCCCCAACCCACCGGGCAGATGACCAACTCAAAGGGCGCAATCTGCTGCGGCCAGATCATGCCGCGCGCGTCGTTGTTTTGCTCAATGGCCGCGCCCAGAATGCGCGAGACACCAATGCCGTAGCAGCCCATTTCCATCGGCTGCAAGCGCCCGTTTTCATCCAGATATTCACAATGCAAGGCGCTGGAATACTTGGTGCGCAACTGGAAAATGTGCCCGACTTCGATGCCGCGACACAGCGCAAGCGCGCCCTTGCCGTCCGGCGACGGGTCGCCTGCCACGGCGTTGCGCAGGTCGGCAAATTCGGCTTCGGGATAATCGCGCCCCATGTTGACGCCGGTGTAGTGGTAGTCGTCCTCGTTGGCGCCGACCACGTAGTCCGCCATGGCAGCGACGGCGTAATCGGCCAGCACGCGGCCTTTGAAGCCCACCGGCCCCAGGGAACCGGGCTGCGCGCCGAAGGCGTGCGCAATGGCTTCAGGCGTGGCGAAGGTCAGCGGCTCGGCGATGCCGTCGAGCTTTTGCGCCTTGATTTCATTGAGTTCATGGTCGCCACGCAGCAGCAGCAGCACGGGCGCGCGGCTGTGTTCGTCGTCGGCTTCAACGACGATGGCTTTCACCGTGCGCACTTCGGGAATGTTCAAAAACGCCGCCAGTTCGGCAATCGTTTTCACGCCGGGCGTGTGCACTTTCTGCATGGTCTCGCCAGCGGCGGGACGCTGGCCGCAAAACGCCGGGGTCGGCGCCATTTCCACGTTGGCGGCGTAGTCGGAATCGGGGCAATAGGCGATGGTGTCCTCACCGGTCTCCGCGATGACGTGAAATTCGTGCGAACCGGTGCCGCCGATGCTGCCGTTATCTGCCGCCACGGCGCG
>JAFZMK010000244.1 GCA_017553285.1 Rhodocyclaceae bacterium | reverse complement strand
GGGCGCGATTCATCGCGCCGTCGGTGGCGGTTTTTGCCTGTTATCTTTCCTCTTCTGGAAACGGCGTGGCGTAGCGGGTGGGGTCGCTGAGGTGGGCTTCCTGAAAACCGGCGCGACGCAGGCGGCAGGCTTCGCAAACGCCGCAGGCGCGCCCGTCTTCGTCGGCTTGGTAGCAGGTGACGGTCTGGCTGTAATCGACGCCGAGTTCTGCGCCGGTGCGGATGATTTCGGCTTTGGACAGCAGCATCAGCGGGGCGTGAATGCGCAGGCGCCGCCCTTCGATGGCGCGGCGGGTGGCGAGGTTGGCCATGGCTTCAAAGGCTTCGATGTATTGCGGGCGGCAGTCGGGGTAGCCGGAATAATCGACGGCGTTGACGCCGATGAAAATATCGTCGGCTTCCAGCACTTCCGCCCAGCCCAGCGCCATGGCGAGCATCACGGTGTTGCGCGCGGGCACGTAGGTGACGGGGATTTCATTTTCGGCGTGTTCGGCGCCGTCGGTGGGCACGGCGATGGCGGCATCGGTGAGCGCGGAGCCGCCAAATTCGCCCAGATTGACCTGGGCGATGCGGTGTTCGCACGCGCCCAGTTCGGCGGCAATGCGCCCGGCGGCGGCGAGTTCGGCGTTGTGGCGCTGGCCGTAGGCGAATGAGAGGGCGTAACAGTCAAAGCCGCGCCTGCGCGCCAGCGCAAGACAGGTGGCGGAATCCAGTCCGCCCGAGAGCAAAATCACGGCGCGGGGGGCGGGGGTGAGGGTCAGCATACGGCATCCTTGCTGGGGACGGCACCTGCCGTGGCGTAACGTTGCAGGCGGATGAGAATGGCGCTCCACGCCGGTTGCGCGGGCGGCATTTGCACCAGGGCGACACGCGCCGGGCAGCGTTCAATTTGCGACAGGGCGTCATAGAGCGCGTGGGCGAAACCGGCAGCGTTGGCGGGCGCGGTGTGCCAGAAAAGCAGCGGGTGATCGCGCAGCACGGACGGCGCTGGCGTGAAGGCGAGCACGGCGGTGGGCTGGTGTTTGTCCAGGCGCGCGGTAAGGTGCGTGAGCAAGTCGGCGCGTGACAACAAATACAGCGGCGTTCGCAGTGGCTGCGCTTCTTGCCGGGCGCTTTCCAGTGCTGCGCGCGGCAAATTGAGCAGAGAGGCGATGCGTTCGGTCTCCAGCGCGCCGGGGCGCAGGATGCGCGGTGTCTCAGTGGTGCAGTCGACCAGCGTGGACTCCAGCCCGATTGCGCAAGGGCCGCCGTCGAGCACAAAGGGCACGCGCACGCCAAAGTGTTCATAGACGTGTTCGGCGCAGGTGGGGCTGAGCGCGCCGCTGGGGTTGGCGCTGGGTGCGGCCAGCGGCGCACCATAGCGGCGCAGCAGGGCAAGCGTGAGCGGGTGATCGGGCACGCGCAGCCCCAGCGTGGCGGGCGCGGGGACGATGCCCAGCCCGGTGTCGGCGCGGGCGCGCACAATCAAGGTCAGCGGCCCCGGCCAGCAGGTGTGCGCCAGCGTGCGCGCGGCATCGGTGAGGTCTGCGGCCAGCGCGTCCAGCGCGCTGGCATCGGGCAGCAGCAGGCTGAAGGGGCGGTTTGCCGGACGCGCCTTGAGGGCGAACAGCCGCGCCAGCGCTTCGCTGTTGCGCGCATCTGCCGCCAGCCCGTAGACGGTTTCGGTGGGCACGGCGATGACCGCGCCCGCGCCCAGCAGCGCACAGGCGCGGGTGAGTACGAGCGCGTCGGCTTCAGTCGTGGCGGGAGGAAGGTTCGGCACCATAAGACCAGTCGCCCAGATGGGCAAGCGTGAGGCGGGCGAGCGCGGCAAGCCAGTCTTCGCGCTCGTTCAGGCAGGGGATGAAGTTGAAGGTCTCACCGCCCGCGCCGAGAAAGGCGGCCTTGGCGGTGATGGCGATTTCTTCGAGCGTTTCCAGACAATCGGCAAGAAAGCCCGGGCAGACCACGTCGACGCTTTTCAGCCCGTCCTTGGCCTGGGCGACCAGCGTGGGTTGCGTGTAGGGCGTCAGCCACGGCGCGCGCCCGAAGCGGGATTGAAAGGTAAGCTGCCAGCGCTGGGTGGGCAGACCCAGGCGTTTGGCCAGCGCCTCGGCGGTGGCGCGGCATTCTTGCGGGTAGGGGTCGCCCGCCTTGACGCAGGCTTCGGGAATGCCGTGAAAACTGAAGAGGATTTGCTGCGCCGGGCCGCCGTTGCGCTGCCAGTGTTTGCGGATGTTGGCTTCCAGCGCCGCCAGATAGCCGTCGTCGGTGGCAAAGCTGCGGATGAAGCGCAGATCCGGCAGGTTGCGCCAGTGCTGCATACAGCGGGCGACTTCATCCATGATGGTGGCGGTGGTGGTGGCGGAATACTGCGGGAACATCGGCACGATGAGAAAACGACCAAAGCCGCGCATCTTGATTTTCTGCAAGGTGGCAGCCAGCGCCGGTTGCCCGTAGCGCATGGCGTGGAAGCATTCAATATGCGCCTTGCCCTGCCAGATGAAGTGCCCGGCAAGCAGCGTGCTCTGGCGCGCGGTGTGCACGGCCAGCGGCGAGCCTTCGGGCGTCCATACCTGCGCGTATTTTTGCGCTGAGCGCGCCGGACGGGTGCGCAGTATGAGACCGTGCAACATCGGTTTCCACAACCAGCGCGGCCATTCGACGATGCGCGCATCGCTCAAAAACTCTGCCAGATAGCGGCGCGTCGGCGCCGTCTCGGGCGCTGCCGGTGTGCCCATGCCGACCAGCACGACGGCGGTGCGGCGCGGGTCGGGGGCGGTAGAAGGTTCAGGCCAGTAACGGGGCATGGGGGATTCAGTGTGGGGAAAGGGCGCTGCTTAGCAGGCGGGCGGTGATGTCGACAATCGGGATGACCTGCTCGTAGGCCATGCGCGTGGGGCCGATGACGCCCACCGAGCCGACCACTTGCCCGTCAATTTCATAACCGGCGGTCACCAGACTGCACCCGTCCAGTTCCGCCAGCCCCGATTCGTTGCCGATGAAAATCTGCACGCCCTGCGCCTGGTCGGTGAGGTTGAGCAACTGCACGAGGCCGGTTTTTTGCTCGAAGAGGCGGAAGAGTTCGCGCAACTGCGTCATGTTCGACGAAAAGTCGGCAATTTCCAGCAGATTGGTCTCGCCCGAGAGCACGTATTGCTCGCTGCGCTCGCGCAGCACGTCATCGCTGGCTTCGATGGCTGCGGCCATGAGTTCGGACAGTTCGCTTTTCAGCGCCTGCAATTCATCGTTGAGCCGCTGGCGCATTTCAGCCAGCGCACAGCCGGCAAAATGCGCGGTGAGGTAATTGGCGGCTTCCACCAGCTCGCTGGCGCTGTACGGGTGGCTGGTGGACAGAATGCGGTTTTGCACGTCCCCCGTGCTGGTCACCAGAATCAGCAGGATGCGTGTGTCCGAGAGGCGGACAAATTCGATTTGCCGGATGCGCTCGGCGTGCGAATGCGGGGCGACGACGATACCGGCAAAGTGCGTCAGCCCCGAGAGCAGATGCGAGGCGGCAGACAAAATGCGCTGCGGCGATTGGTCGGAAGGCAGCCGTCCGGCCAGTTCGCGCACTTCTACCTGCGCCAGCGGTTCGATGGTGAGCAGCGAATCGACGAAAAAGCGATAGCCCTGCGCGGTGGGCACGCGCCCGGCGGAAGTGTGCGGGCTGCTGATTAGACCGAGTTCTTCCAGATCGCTCATGACGTTGCGTACCGTCGCGGGCGACAGTTCCAGCCCGCTTTGGCGCGACAACGCCCGCGAGCCGACCGGCTGGCCTTCGGCGATGTAGCGTTCAACAAGCGTTTTCAGCAGGATGCGGGAGCGGTGGTCAAGTTGCGGCATGGCGAAAATCAGGGATTGCGGCGTGGATTTTACCCAAATTGCGCCACACCATGCGCCCGCCGCCCGCGTGCTGCGGCGTTAGATGCGCCGCCGCCGCTGTGTGATGCGCAACGCCAGCGGCGTCATCAGCAGGGCAAAGCAGGCAAGATGGAGCACGGCGAGCGCGGCGACATCGGCGCTGGCGGCGCGCACCAGTGCAGCGATAGCCAGCAGCGCCATGATGCCTTCAAACCAGCACTGCGAGCGCACGCGCAAATACGCGGCACGGAAACTTTGGCGATTGCGCCAGCGCAGCCAGAGCGGTTCCAGACACTGAAAGAGCAGGAAAAACGCCAGCTTGCGCAGCGGATACCCGAACAGACAAAACGCCAGCAGCAAAAATTCCAGCGACTGCACCAGCGAGGCAGGTTGCGTTTGTGCAGCGCGCGAAAGGGAGTGCGCCGTCGCCATCAGGCAAAAGGCCGCGCCGCACAGGAGTGCGCCAAAAAAGGCGTGCCACTGCGTGCGCCCCGAAGG
>JAFZMK010000243.1 GCA_017553285.1 Rhodocyclaceae bacterium | reverse complement strand
GCCGACCTCGTGCGTCCCGGCTGCAACGCAGCAGCCCGAGCTTGGCCCAGCGGCGTATCGTGTCAATGGAAACATCAAGTTGCCGCGATGCTTCGCCTGCGGTCAATTGCCCAGCTATTGCCAGCGTCATGTGTTGTCCTTTGAAAGTAGTGGTGTGCCTATGCAAGGGTTATATAGGGTAGCAGGTTTGCGCGTTTGCGGTGTTGCTTGCGCACAGGAGGAAAACGCTATGTCTGCCACCACCACGCCCACCGTTCGCCTGAGTGCCCGAATCAGCACGGATTTGCACGCGATGCGCAAACGCGCCGCTGCCAGCTTTTGCGCAAGCAATGAGGCGTGCGCCGTTTTCTTGCCCGCAGGCGGAGTTATGTCACGCCGGTGGGGCGGGGGGTGCGGTATGATGGGGGCGCGCGGACTGTGCGCGAACAAGGAATCCGTCCATGAACATTTTGTGCAGAAGTGGGGCTGTGTTGCTGCTGGCTTCGTTGCTGGCGGGGTGTGATCCGCTGTATGAACTGCTGGAACTGCCCAACCCCAAGGTGGCTGACCAGAAAGATAGCGATGCCCGCGCCATCGGGGCGGCGTGCCGCTATTCGGGGCGCTCGCTGGAAGATTGCTACGCGCTGAATCCGGACTATTCCAAAACCGAAATCTACGTCGGCTGGCGGGAGATGAACGGGTATATGGCGGAAAACGAGATTGAACCCGTGCCGTCCGTGCTGGTGCCCGGCGCGATGATGACGCCCGAGGATGCGGCGGCGCGCGCCGCCGCTGCCGAAGCTGCCGAAGAGGTTGCCGCGCCCGCGCCCGCAGACAGCAAATAATCATTTGCCCCGACGCCGCAGCCGCCGTCAGCGTTGCGTGCGCGCATAAAAAAATCCCCCGCGCTGGCGGGGGATTTTGTTGTGTGGCAAGCCGCAGGCTTAGTCACGCTTGAAGGAAAGGATGGCGCCGGTGGTGGCGTTGATTTTCACTTCATACTCGCGACCACGGTTGTCTTTCACTTCCACGTCGTAGTAGTAGGTGGCACCTTTGCGCTCCAGCTCGATTTCCGTGACACGACCGCTGCCGACTTTGCGCAGGGCAATCTGCTTGGCCTGTTCCACGGAAATTTTCACGGCAGCGTTGTTGACCGGCTGGGTGTTGCCAGCGCCCGGCTGGTTGGGCTGGGTGTTGCCGGCGCCCGGCTGGGTGGGTTTGTTTTTGTTTTCCACTTCGCGAGCCAGGATTTTGCCGGTGTTGGCGTCAATCTTGAACTCGTATTCCACGCCGTTGTTCAGCACTTCGACTTCGTAGTAGGAACCGACTTTTTTGCGCTCGTAGTCGAAGTCGGTGATGACGCCGCCGCCGGCGGATTTCAGGGCGATGGCTTTCGCCATTTGAGCGGTGATGGCGGCGTTGGCAGAGATGCTGACACCCAGCATGACAGCGAGAGCGATCAGTTTTTTCATGGTATTTCCTCAAAACAGGTTAATAAAGGGGCGCACTTGCAAAATGAGGTGCCCGCGTAGTGTAGCCGAGGAGGACATCGTAAGATGTTACTGAAACAATCGTTTTCATACGGTTGCTGTCGCTGCAATACCAGCGGGCAAGGCGGCGGGCAGTTGCGGCGGGGGGGGCACCGTGTGTCGGGTGCCGCTGCTGCGCCCGTATAATCTGCGCCTTCGCAATTCTCCGAGGAAAACCCGTGTCTGCCGATTTTTCGTCCGGTCTGAATCAGCAATGGACGCAGCGCACGCTGGCCGCTGTGTGGCATCCGTGCACGCAGATGCAGCACCATTTGCGCGCGGATTCGCCGCAGGCCATGCCGCTGGTGCCGATTGCGCGCGGGCAGGGGGCGTGGCTGTACGATTTTGACGGACGGCGCTATCTGGACGGCATCAGTTCGTGGTGGACGAATCTGTTTGGCCACAATCATCCGCAAATCGTCGCGGCGCTGCGCGCGCAACTGGAGGCGCTCGACCACGTGATGCTGGCGGGCTTTACGCACGCGCCGGTGGTGGAATTGTCCGAGCGTCTGGCGGCGCGCACGCAGGGCGCGCTCGGTCATGCGTTTTATGCTTCGGATGGCGCTTCGGCTACCGAAATCGCGCTGAAAATGAGCGCGCACTATTGGCGCAATGCGGGGCGGGCGGAGAAGAACGGGTTTTTGTGTCTGGCGGGCAGCTATCACGGCGAGACGGTGGGCGCGATGGCGGTGACGGATTTGGCGCTGTTCCGCGAAGCCTATGCGCCGCTGTTGCGTCCGGCGGCGGTGTTGCCCTCGCCCGATGCGCGCCAGGCGGGCGAAGGGGAGACCGCGCAGGACGTTGCCCGGCGCGCGGCAGCGGCGCTGGAAGCGTATTTGCGCGAACATGCGCACGAGATTGCCGCGCTGATTGTCGAGCCGCTGGTGCAGTGCGCCACCGGCATGGCGATGTATGACGCGGATTATCTGCGCCGCGCGCGTGCGCTGTGCGAGCAATACGAGGTGCATCTGGTGTGCGACGAAATCGCCGTGGGCTGCGGACGCACGGGTACGTTTTTCGCCCACGAGCAGGCGGGCATCCGCCCGGATTTTTTGTGTCTTTCCAAAGGCATCACCGGCGGCACGCTACCGCTGTCCATCGTGTTGTGCACGGATGCGGTGTATGAGGCGTTTCTGGACGACACGGTTGCCCGCGCCTTTTTGCATTCGCACTCCTACACCGGCAATCCGCTGGCGTGCCGCGCGGCGCTGGCGGTGCTGGATATTTTTGAGCAAGACGACGTATTGACCGCCAACCGCGAACGCGCCGCCGCGCTCTCGCACGCCTTCGCGCCGCTGGCGGCACATCCGGCGGTGCGCCATTTGCGCCAGCGCGGGATGATTCTGGCGTTTGACGTGGCAACGGAAGACGCCGCCTTCTCGCGCCGCTTTTACCGCGCTGCACTGGCGCGCGAGGCGCTGGTGCGCCCGCTGGGCAATACGGTCTACGTCATGCCGCCCTATATTCTGAACGAGACGGAACGCGCGCACCTGGCCTGTGCAGTGCAGGGCGCGCTTGCCGAAGCATTGGCATGAACGCGGAATTTGCACCGGAAGCGGCGCTGGCGCGCGAACTGGCAACGCTGGCGCAGCAAGGGCTGGCGCGGCATCGCCGCGAATTGTCCACGCCCTGCGGCGCGTATGTGGAAGTCGACGGTCGCCGCCTGCTGGCCTTTGCCAGTAACGATTATCTTGGCTTGGCGAACGATGCGCGCATCGTTGCGGCGCTGGCGGAAGGCGCGCGGCAATGGGGCGCGGGGGCGGGCGCGTCGCATTTGTTGGGCGGGCATCTGCACCCGCATCAGGCACTGGAAGAGGCGCTTGCCGCGCTGGTCGGTATGCCGCGCGCGCTGAGCTTTTCCACCGGCTTTATGGCGAATCTCGCCGTGCTGCCCACGCTGGCGGGGCGCGGCGCGGAAATTTTCGCAGACCGCCTGAACCACGCATCATTAATTGACGCTGCGCTGCTGGCGCAGGCGCGCGGTGCCAGGGTGCGCCGTTATCGTCACAACGACATGGCGGCGTTGGCGCGGATGCTGGAAGCGAGCACGGCGGCGTGCAAGATAATCGTCAGCGACGCCGTCTTCAGCATGGATGGCGACTTGGCGCCGATTGCCGAACTCTGCGCGCTGGCGCGCCGTCATGATTGCTGGCTGTTGCTGGATGACGCGCACGGCTTCGGCGTGCTGGGCGCGCGCGGCGCGGGCACCTGCGCCCATCTTGGC
>JAFZMK010000242.1 GCA_017553285.1 Rhodocyclaceae bacterium | reverse complement strand
GGACATGCACGATTTTGGCCGCACCGTCATCGTCTTCCGGATGCGCCACACCGAGTCCAACGAACACACCGCCTACGAGTGCTTCCACTACGGGCGCACGCTGGCGCTGCTGCCGCTGGAAGAAAAACTCACCAACTGCGTGGTCACGCTCGATAGTCAGTTGGCGGACGACTTCAACAGTCAATCGCCCGAAACGCTCGCTGCCGAAATCGAAAAAATGCTCGAAGGTCGCCTGGGCAGCATGACGCTGGCAAGTTCGATGCACACCTACCCGCTCATCGGCGTGCACGCGCGCCGTTTCCACGGCAAGCGCAGCGCGCTGGTGGGCGATGCTGCCGTCGGGATGCATCCGGTGACCGCGCACGGTTTCAACCTCGGCCTGAAAAGCGCCGCGTTGCTCGCCAAACTGGTCACCAACGCGCACCGCGCCGGGCGCGACATCGGCAGCGCCAGCCTGCTTGAAGGCTATACCGCGCGCCACATGCTGAGCACCCGCCCGATCTATCACGGCACCAATTTTGTCGTCAAACTGTTCACCAACGAAACGCCACCGGCGCGGCTGCTGCGGCAATTCGTGGTGCGCGCCAGCGACCATCTGCTGCCGCTGAAAAAACTCATCAGCCACCAACTCACGGGCTGACGCGCGCCCATGCCCGCGCCGCGCCTTGCCGCCATCTTGCAGCCGCCCGTGCACAGCCGCGCGGATGCGGTTTTGCTTGCCTTTTTGCAGGAACTGCAAACCCAGGGGCACACCGTGCGCGGACTGGTGCAGCAAGAACGCGCGCAGGCGCACGACCCGGTCATCCTGCACGATCTCGCCACAGGGCGGCGTTTTACCATCTCGCAATCGCTGGGCGCAGGCTCCACCGCCTGCAACCTGAATCCGCACATGCTCGCTGAGGCCAGCGCCGTCCTGCGCACCGCGCTGGCAGAGCTGCCCCCGCCTGCGCTCATCGTCCTCAACCGTTTCGGCCCGCAAGAAGCCGAAGGGCACGGTCTGCGGCAAGAGCTGGCAGACACCCTCGCCCACGGCATTCCCCTGCTCACCATTTTGAACCCGCGCTGGCTACCGCACTGGCGGCAATTCAGCGACGGCATGGCCTGCGAACTCATCCCCACGCTGGACGCCCTGCGCCAGTGGTGGCAAAGCGAAGCATGAGCGTCGGCCACTACGAAAACTTCCCCGTCGCCTCCCTCCTGCTGCCGCGCGCGCTGCGCGGCGCGGTGCAAACGCTCTACGCCTTCGCCCGCACCGCCGACGATCTGGCCGACGAAGGCACTGCCCCGCCCGCAGAACGCCTCGCCGCCTTGAACCGCCTGCAAGCGCATCTGGACGCCATCGCCGCCGACACCCCACTGCCGCAGGACGAATTCACGCCGCTGGCCGTGCGGCTGCGTGCGGTCATCCGCCAGCACGATTTACCGGTGCGCGCCTGTGCCGACTTGCTCACCGCCTTCCGGCAAGACGTCACCACCACCCGCTACGCCAGTTTTCCGGAGCTGCGCGACTACTGCCGCCACTCCGCCGACCCCGTGGGCCGCCTGCTGCTCGCCCTCTACCGCGCGGGCGACGCACCGCACCTGCTGGCTGAGTCCGACCACATCTGCACCGCGCTGCAACTCATCAACTTCTGCCAAGACGTTGCCATCGACCTGCAAAAAGGCCGCATCTACATTCCGCAAGACGAAATGGCGCAGCACGGCGTGAGCGAATCCGACCTCG
>JAFZMK010000241.1 GCA_017553285.1 Rhodocyclaceae bacterium | reverse complement strand
GCGCAGGCGGGTTTCTTCTTCGTTCATGGTGCAATTTTCCGTCGTTTTGCCGCGATAAGTGTAACTGCCGCTGCAACGCGGCGCGAGCGCTTATAATTGCAGGTTTTCTCAAATTCTCTCCCCCGCCATGAGCCAGCTTACCGAAGACCTGAACATTCTCGCTACCGACCCGATGCCTTCGCCGGATGAAATCAAGCGCACGCTGCCCGCCTCCGCGCAGGTTGAGCAAACCGTGCTTGCCGGGCGGCGGGCGGTGGAAGAAATTCTGGACCGGCGCAATCCGCGCCTGTTCATGATTGTCGGCCCGTGTTCCATTCACGACCCGCTGGCGGGGATGGATTATGCCCGCCGCCTGAAAGCGCTGGCAGACAAGGTGAGCGACACGCTGCTGCTGGTGATGCGGGTGTATTTTGAAAAACCGCGCACCTCCACGGGCTGGAAGGGTTTTATCAACGACCCGCACATGAACGATTCTTTCCGCATTGATGAAGGCATGGCGCGCGCGCGCCGCTTTCTGCTGGAAGTCAATGCGCTGGGCTTGCCGGCGGGCACCGAGGCACTCGACCCCATCGCGCCGCAATATTATGGCGACCTGATTAGCTGGTCGGCAATCGGCGCGCGCACATCCGAGTCGCAAACGCACCGCGAAATGTCTTCCGGCCTGTCGACGCCGGTGGGCTTCAAGAACGCCACCGATGGTGACCTGGATGTCGCCATCAACGCCATCGTCTCGGCTTCGCATCCGCACAGTTTTCTGGGCATCAACGCGCAAGGGCAGTCAGCCATTTTGCGCACGCGCGGCAATCGTTACGGTCACGTGGTGCTGCGCGGCGGCGGTGGCCGCCCCAATTACGACACGGTTTCCGTCTCGCTGGCCGAACAGGCGCTGACGCGCGCCAAGCTGCCTGCCAATCTGGTCATCGACTGTTCGCACGGCAATTCCTGGAAACGTCCGGAAATGCAGCCGCTGGTGCTCAAAGACATCGTCAACCAGATTCGCAGCGGCAACCGTTCCATCGTCGGCGCGATGCTGGAAAGTTTCCTCGAAGGCGGCAACCAGCCGATTCCGGAAAATCTCTCGCAACTGCGCTACGGCTGTTCCGTCACCGATGCCTGCATCGACTGGAACACCACCGAAGCGGCCATTCTTGCGGCAGCAGAAGAATTGCGCGATGTGCTGCCCAAACGCGCCCGGGCGGAACAATCATGACCACTGCCACCCTGATCGTGCAAGGCGGCAAGGCTCCCGCACCCGACGCCCTCACCCACATCGCCGCGCTCTCGCACGCCAGCAGTGTGCGCCCCATCAGCGCCACCAGCTTTCATCTGCCGCGTGCGGACAAAACGCCCGAGTCCGTTGCCGCCATTGCGCAATATGCCCAGGAGGCGCATCTGGATGTGTTCTGGCGCGACGACACGAAACTGCGCCTGCAAAACTTCCGCGCCTTCATCAGCGACATGGATTCGACGCTGATTACCATCGAGTGCATCGATGAACTGGCCGACTACCACGGCGTGAAGGCGGAAGTGGCGGCGATTACCGAACGCGCCATGCAAGGCGAGCTGAATTTTGCCCAATCGCTCACCGCGCGGGTCGCACTGCTGCGGGGTTTGCCCGTCTCGGCAGTGACCGCCGTCATGCGCGAGCGGATGCGTCTTTCGCCCGGCGCAGAAAAACTGATCGCCGGGATGCGCGCCGCAGGTCTTTATACCGTGCTGGTCTCCGGCGGTTTTACGCCGTTTGCCGAGCATCTGCAAAACTGGCTGGGCTTTGATGAGGCGCACAGCAACACGCTGGAAATCGTCGATGGTCATCTGACCGGGCGCGTGCTCGGCACCATCATGGACGCACAGGCCAAGGCGCGCCAGTTGGTGATTACCACGCGCAAGCTGCATTGCGCCCGCCGCCAGATTATCGCCCTGGGCGATGGTGCCAACGATATTCCCATGCTGCGCACTTCCGGTCTGGGCGTTGCCTGGCGCGCCAAACCGGCGCTGCGCACGGTGGCAGATGCTACGCTGGACTTTGCCCCGCTCGACGGCGTGCTGAACTTTTTTGCCTGAACCTCGCCCGCACGCGCGCTTATTCCAGCGTGCGCAGCCAGTCAATCGCTTCTTCCAGCCGCTCCACCGCTTTTACCTGCAAGCCTTCGGGCGCACGCTTGGGGGCGTTGGCGCGCGGAATCAGCGCCCAGCGAAAGCCCAGCTTCGCCGCTTCGCGCAATCTTTCCTGCCCGCGCGGAGCCGGGCGGATTTCGCCCGCCAGCCCGACTTCGCCAAACACCGCCAGCGTGCGCGGCAGCACCTTGCCGCGCAGCGACGAGACAATCGCCAGCAGCACCGCCAAGTCCGCCGCCGGCTCGGTAATCTTCACGCCGCCCACGGCGTTGACGAACACATCCTGGTCAAAACAGCCCACGCCGGCGTGCCGGTGCAGCACCGCCAGCAGCATTGCCAGCCGGTTTTGTTCCAGCCCGACACTCAAGCGGCGCGGGTTCGGGCTGTGCGCGTCATCGACCAGCGCCTGAATTTCCACCAGCAGCGGGCGCGTGCCTTCTTGCGTGACCAGCACGCAACTGCCCGCCACTTCCTGCTGGTGTTGCGAGAGAAAAATCGCCGAAGGGTTGCTCACGCCGCGCAGGCCGCGCTCGGTCATGCCGAACACGCCCAGTTCATTGACCGCGCCAAAGCGGTTTTTGAACGCGCGCACGAGGCGAAAACTCGAATGCGTGTCGCCCTCAAAGTAGAGCACGGTATCGACGATGTGCTCCAACACGCGCGGCCCGGCCAGCGCGCCGTCTTTGGTGACGTGGCCGACCAGAATCATTGCCGTGCCCGTCTGCTTGGCGTAGCGCGTCAGTTGCGCGGCGCATTCGCGCACCTGCCCCACCGAGCCGGGCGCGGAGCTAAGCGCCTCGCAATACAGCGTCTGGATGGAATCAATCACCACCACTTGCGGCGCGTGTTCGCGCAGACGGGCAAGGATGCGTTCCAGATTGATTTCCGGCAGCATCCGCAGCGCGCCCGCATCCAGTTGCAGACGGCGCGCGCGCAGCGCCACCTGCGCGGCAGATTCTTCACCGCTGACGTACAACACCGGCAGCCCGGCGGCGAGCATCGCCAGCGTCTGCAACAGCAGCGTGGATTTGCCCACGCCCGGGTCGCCGCCCAGCAGCACCACGCCACCGGCAACCAGCCCGCCGCCCAGTACGCGGTCGAATTCTTCCATGCGCGTGCTGATGCGGGCTTCTTCGCGCGCATCCACACCATTCAGTTGCAACACCTGCCCGCCCTCGCCTGCCAGCGCGGCAAAGCGCGCCGCCGCACCCGTGCCGGCAGCGGCGGGCGCGGGCGCGACGATTTGTTCAGCCATCGTATTCCACGCCTTGCACTGCGGGCACTGCCCTTGCCAGCGCACCACCTGCGCGCCGCAGTCATTACAGACGAAAACCGTTTTTGCCTTGCTGGCCATGTTTATGTCTCCCGCGTTGGTGCGCCGTGCAACAGGCGGGCGTTTTCCTGCCCGATGGCGGGCACGTTCTGGCGCACGTGTTCGACAAAGGCCGCCACCTGCCGGGTGCGGTATTTGTCTTTGGGCAAAATCAGATACAGCGGCGTGTGCAGTTTCGGCGCCAGCGCCACCCACGCCAGTTTGCCACCGTCGCCAAAACGCGCCCGCGCCGCAGCCGGAGCAATGGCAAAGCCTTGCCCGCAGGCGGCAAGATGCAGCGCGGTTTCCAGACTGCCCAGTTGCGCGCGCACGTTCAGGTTCGCCACCTCCACGCCCGCCTGGGCAAAGAACGCTTCCGCCAGCGTGCGAATGGCGTTGCCCGCATCCTGCGCAATCCAGGGCAGCGCGCACAGTTGCTGCGCCGTCAGCGCCGTCTCACCCGCCAGCGGATGCGTTTGCGGCAGCACGGCATAGAGTTCGTCGCTTGCCGCTTCCATGCAATCCAGCGCGGGATGTTGCGGGCAGATTTCAATCATGCCGAAGTCGGCTTCGCGCTCGGCCACGAGTTTGCTCATCCGCAAGGAAGGGCCGACCACCATGTGTGGCGACACTGCCGGATAGCGCGCGCAAAAGCCTTCCAGCAGACGCGGCATCCAGCAGGCGGCGATGGTCGTGCTCACCGCCAGCGTCAGCACGCCGCCCGGCGTGGCAGAAAGCTCTGCCATGCGCGCTTCCAGCTCTTGCGACAATTCCAGAATCTGCCCGGCGTATTCCAGCACCACCTGCCCGGCTTCGGTCAGGGTCACGCCGTTGTGGTTGCGCTCCAGCAAGCGGGTGTTGAAATGCTCTTCCAGTTGTTTGACCTGAAAGGTCACCGCCGGCTGCGTCATATACAAAGACTGCGCGGCGCGCGTGAACGAACCCAACTTCGCTACCGCGCGAAATACCTGCAATCTGCGATCTGCCACAAGCCGCTCCGTTCCCGCGCGATTCCCTTATTGCCAGCGCAGCCGGAAGAGCTTCCACTGCCCGTCTTCCAGACGCCATTCGCTATCAATTTCCACGTAGTTGCCATTGCTCGGCAACACGCCTTCGGCACCGGTCAGCAGCAGCCGTCCCTTGACTTCGGCGGCTTCGCGCGCGCCGATGGCCAGGCGCGCATCGCGCTGCATGGCGCGCACGCCAATGTTGTTGTAGCGCAGGAACATCGCCGTCATCGTCTGGCGCGCCCAGTCTTGCCCCAAATTGTCTTGCGCCTTGAATTGCGGATGCAAAACCGCCATGGCGTTGCTGATGTGCTGGGTTTGCAAGGCTTCCATCAGGTGGTCGACCTGCACGTTGAGCGCCGCCAGCGGGTCTTCTTCTTTCTTGGCGCACGCGCCCAGCAACAAGGCTGCACACAGCAGCAAAATCCATCCAAAAGCAGACCCGCTTCGCGTCATCATGGCGTTGTTTTCCTTCAGGAAGTTTGTGTGTAGGATTTTTCTTCGACGATGTTTGAACCGCAATAGGTGTTGATTTTCTTTTTCACCAGCGCGCGGCGGTCATTCTGCTTATAGACGCTGCGCGCCAGTTCGATGAAGCGCGGGCCAAAATCTTTGGCGGCTTCGCAGGCGCGAATCTCGTCTTCAATCTGCCAGAGGGCTTCGTTGATGCGCCGCAGTTCGTTTTCCAGCGCGTCCAGCGTCGGCGCTTCCGGCAGGTATTTGGTGCGCACGGCAGACAATACCCGCTCTTCGTATTCCACGTTAATGCGTTTGGCAGGCTCTTGAATGCGGTCGAGCTTGATGCGCAGGATGGAAAGTTTGTCCAGCAGTTCGCCGGCGCCGACTTCGATGGTAAGAGACTGGGTACTCATGATGCGCGTTCCTGTTGGCTGAGTTCGTACAGTTCATGATACACGCCTATGGTGGCGCGACACATG